>DASZAA010000019.1:0-1728 GCA_035945615.1 Terriglobia bacterium | reverse complement strand
CGTCCCACGGCTTCAAGATGAAATCGCCCACCCCCTGGTGCATGGCCTCCACCGCCAGTTCGATGTTACCCCAGGCCGTCATGGCGACAATAGGCAACGCGGGGTCCAACGCGCGCACACGGGACACGGCGTCGATTCCTTCCCGCCCAGAGGTGGTGTCGCGGGAATAGTTGAGGTCCATGACTAAAAGGTCGAATTCTCTGGTCTGAACAGCTTTGAGAATCGCCTCGGGAGATGTGACAGCCTGGACTTCATACCCTTCCTGTTTGAGTAGCAGGCGCAGAGCTTCCAAAATGTCAGTCTGATCATCGGCGACTAGGATCCGCGCCGACATGGCATCCGTCAGCATCGTAAAATCCTCTAACAAAGCTTCCATAACAACCTCGCCTCTGCGCAATACTCACACGGTTACAGGGCATCTTTCATACCGTTTGCCGTTTTGCTGGCAAGTTATTGAAAAATAGGGAATAAATTCACAAGGCTGGAATGTAGATGGGTTGCGCCAGTGTCCGCTTTTGAAAATGAGTTGTTCAAAAACGCACACTGAAAACTCGCCATTTCTGAAACGACCAGGCGGCTGCTTCGTCAATCAGTGACCCAGAGCAGGCTTGTAATCCACCCGATAACAAACGTGGTTGTGGCGCCGATCACCACGTACCATGTCCAAGCCACAGCGGTAAATTCCATCACTCCGAACACTGCCGCGAGGCCAATAAGCGCGCCCGTCAGCGTTCCGCGAGGGCTGGCTTTCTTCACCAGCGCGGCCAGCAGGAAAATCCCGAGCATACTTCCGTAGGGGAAAGACGCCACAGTGAGCGCGAGCACTAGCACGCTCTCTTTAAGCAGGTGGGCGAGCAAAGCGAAGGCGATCAGCACCGCGCCCCAGAAGATTGTCATGCCGCGCGAGACGCGCATATAGTGCCGTTCGTCCTTGCCTGGCCGCATCCACGGCCGGTAGAAATCCATCACCGAGCTGGAAGAGAGCGAATTCAGCGCCGCGCTCAGGTTGGCCATCCCGGCGGCGATGATGGCCGCCGTCACCAGCCCCGCGAGTCCGACTGGCAGCGAATGGACCACGAAATACGGATAAATCTGGTCAGGCCGCGCGAATCGTACCGCGGGCGGAAAAAGATGGTAATAAGCGAAAAGCGCCACGCCGATCACGAGAAAAAGAGCGAACTGAAAGAGAATCACGAGCCCGCTTGAGAGTAGCGCGGCTTGGCTCTGGCGCTTGTTGCGCGCGGCAAGCAGGCGCTGCACGATCAACTGATCTGTGCCGTGGCTCGCGCTGGTGAGGAACGTGCCGCCAATCAATCCGGAAAGGAAGAGATAGGGCTGATGAAAATTGAAGGCAAAATTGAAGACTTCAAGCTTGTTGCCCGAAACCTGCGCGAGATGGCTAACTGCGCCCCAGCCGCCCGGAATCCAGTGCAGCACCAGAATCAGCGCAATCGCGCTTCCGGCCAGATAGATGCTGAGTTGCATCACGTCGGTCCAGATCACCGCCGTGAAGCCGCCCTCGAAGGTGTAAATCAGCGTGAGCACGGTGACGATGATGACGGCCGTGAGCACCCCCGTGCGGAAAATAATCTCAAAGACAATGGCAATGGCAAAGACGCGCACGCCCTCGGCCAGCGCGCGGGTGGAAAGAAAAAGCCCGGCGGTGAAGGCCTTGAGCGGCCGGCCGAAGCGGCGTTCGATGAATTGATAGGCGGTGAAAATCTCGCC
>DASZAA010000018.1:0-2928 GCA_035945615.1 Terriglobia bacterium | reverse complement strand
GAGAATCGCTGGACCGAGTCGACCTCGTTCCCGGCGCTGCCGCGAACACGCTCTCGTTTCGAGCGCGGGGCCTCGAAATCGCGCGCATGGAAGGCCAGGTCGCGCCTCGTTTTTACTGGGGCATCGAGGGAAATACACAGGCCTACGAGCCATCCAGCCACGAGAACTTCAAGAACTTTCTCGACCATGTGTTTACCAAGCGTGACGCCAAAAATAAGGACACTACTCACGAACTCTACCGGCTGCAGCCGGAGCGATGGCTCGAAAGCCTGCTCGTGAACGATCTCAGCAAGCTTGATCCGGCCCTTAGAGCAGAGCCTGTCTACTCTCAGGTTCCGGCCTTTGCGGGAGCAGACCGCGGCGTGGTCGATATTCTCGGGATCTCAAAAGAGGGCCGCCTTGCTGTGGTTGAGCTGAAATTGCACGAGGAAATCACGCTGCCCTTGCAGGGGCTGGACTATTGGCTGCGCGTCAAGTGGCTAAACGACCGAGGCGAATTCGGGAAGTA
Source organism: Terriglobia bacterium (assembly GCA_035945615.1). Taxonomy (GTDB): domain Bacteria; phylum Acidobacteriota; class Terriglobia; order UBA7540; family UBA7540; genus RH2-MAG17b. The sequence goes on along the minus strand of DASZAA010000018.1, from coordinate 2,420 downwards.
CGGATACTTCCCTGGTCTCGAGGTTTCTCCCGCGCCGCCCCTATTGTATCTTGTGTCACCGGCGTTTCGATTTCACCCGGCCAACGAAAAAATCATCCGCTATTTCGATCATTCGGTGGAAGTGATGATGGTGGGGATCAACCAACAATGGCGGAATGGAATTAAGGCGCTGTTCCGAAAGCAAATGGAGTATAAGGTTAAAGTATAAAAAAGCGCCGCGTCTCCTACTTTATACTTTACCCGTTACACTTCACACTTTATTGAAGCACAGTGAGGGGGCCTTCTGGGGTTACGGTTTGTTCAGGCTCAAGCACAGGCGCGGTTGAGGGGCCGCCTGACATTTTGTCCGCCACGAAGCGGTCAATCTCTTCAAGCAGAGCGGGAACAATCTCCTCTTCCTTCACCCGGCGAATTGCCTTTCCTTCCCGGTAGATCATACCGTTGCCGCGACCGGCTGCAACTCCAAGATCAACCCCGCGGGCTTCGCCAGGGCCATTGACGGCGCAGCCCATGACGCAGAGGCTGAAGGGCATCCGGATGTGCGCAGTGGCTTTTTCAATCTCCTCGACTATCTTAAACAGATTGACTTCGAGCCGTCCGCAGGTAGGACACGCGATCACCACCGGACCCCGGCTGCGCAATTCAAGGGCCTTGAGCAGTTCATAGCCTACACGCACTTCTTCCACCGGATTCGTCGCCAGCGAAACACGAATCGTATCTCCAATCCCTTCGGCCAGCAGCATTCCAATGCCCGCGCAGGACTTGACCGTTCCCGAAAACTGCGAGCCGGCTTCGGTAATCCCAAGGTGAAAAGGATAATCGACGCGCTGCGCGAGCAGGCGATACGCCGCGACGCAAAGCCGCAGGTTTGAAGCTTTCAGAGAGACGATTGTATCGGTAAAACCAAGGTCTTCGAGAATCTTGATGTGGTACTCGGCGCTCTCGACCATCGCCTCAGGCGTGGGGTAGCCGTATTTTTCGATTAGCCTGCGCTCGAGCGACCCAGCGTTCACGCCGATGCGGATCGGCACATGCTGTTCCTGCGCGCGGCGCACTACGATGCGCACCTTCTCAGCGTCGCCGATATTGCCGGGGTTGATGCGCAGCTTGTCGATTCCGGCGTCGAGCGCCATCAGCGCAAACTTGTATTGAAAGTGAATATCCGATACCAGGATGGACTGCGGGCAACGCTTGCGAATCTCAGGCAGGGCCTTGGCGGCCTCGATATCGGGCACGGCAAGGCGTACGATTTCGCAGCCTGCTTCTTCCATCTCCTGGATTTGCGCGACCGTCTTCTCTACATCGCGCGTATCCGTTTTGGTCATGGACTGTACAATGATAGGCGCGTCGCCGCCAATCGTCAGCCGCCCGACCTTCACCGGGCGCGTCTTGCGCCGCGGCGGGAAATGCTCAGTCTCACTGAAGTTCATAGACGTTTCCTTAGTTGTAGCGGCGGCCAAAGCCCGTAAAGGGCCACCACCTCAGTATTACGAGTGCCCAATTGCCCTGATAATGTCATTATACGTTACGAAAACGACCAGCAACAGCAGCAGGAAGATTCCCGCTTGAAGAACCCGTTCTTTGAATTGCAAGCTCAGATCGCGCTGCATGACGGCCTCGACAAAGAGCATGGCGATCATGCCGCCGTCGAGCATGGGAACGGGGAGCAGGTTGAAAATACCGAGTTGCAGACTGATGAACGCGACAAACGAAAGCAGGTCTACGAGGCCATTGCGGTATGCGATCCCAGAGAGTTGGGCAATGCCAACCGGCCCGGCAATCGAACGCGTGGAAATCTGGCGCGTGACCAGCTTGGCGAGCGTTTGAAAAGTCAGCACAGTATTTTGGAGGTTGTCTTCCCAAGACGCCACAATCGCTTTTCCAACCGGAAGCCGCCGCACGACTACATCGTTCGCAGGCAGGAAGCCCACAATCCAGCGCTCTTCGCCGCCCTCCTTCTGCCGCACGGGCTGCATTGTCATCTGAAGCTGTTTACCGTTTCTCAAAACGGTGAAGGTGACCGGCTGCCCCTGACTCTCTTGGATGGCGTCTGGTAGGTGCTGATAACACGGTATCTCCCTCCCATTCACGGCAAGAATTTTGTCGCGCGCTTGCAATCCCGCGCGCGCCGCGGGCATTGCTGATTCCACCTCGCCCACCACACTCGGAAAGCACGGCCCAAGACCGGCATACCCAATCTGATAACCTCCCTCCGCCTCCGGCAATAAGGAAAGATCCAGAATCTTCCCGTTGCGTTCGATCTCGAGGGGAATGGGCTTTCGCGTGGTCATCAGAACGTTCAACTGAACGTCTTCCCAGGTAGGATGTTCGACATTACCCATGCGGACGATCAGGTCTCCCGGCTCGATGCCCACCTTGGCGGCAGGCGAGCCAGGCTCAACATCGCCGACGAGCGCCGG
>DASZAA010000017.1:0-38476 GCA_035945615.1 Terriglobia bacterium | reverse complement strand
AGCACACTGCGGCTGACCGCCGCTTTGCAGGTTGCTTCTCTGTGGATTTTCCTGGTGGACTGAAGCCACCTCCTCCTTTGGTCCACGGTAGGAGCAACCCGCAAAGCGGCTCTTCTAGGCCATCTCATGGCTTCCCATTGTCGTGTGCCTGCCCCCTCTGAGTGACACGATCCCTGGCAACTTTCCCCGCAGTGACATGATCCCTGGCACAAATTGACACGATCTATGGCACGCCACACACTTAGGCAATAAATTACTTGACTCACCTGCGCATGAAATATTATCCGCATGTGGACTAACGTTTGTATCTCAGGCGGTCTGGCTGTCTTCACAATCTCAATGGCATATCTGGGGGTGCATGTGACCCTTCACCCCACAGAATCTCCCCGAGCACGACGATGGTACAAGATCGGGTTTTTAGGGTGCGCCGTAGCTGCGGTTTCCCTTGTGATATGGCAAGGCGTGAGGAACGGCAGAGAGCAAGCCGGGTTTCAACGAGGCATCCAAGAAGCCCGCAGCGCGACCCATGACGCCAACAAGAAACTAGATTCCCTAAGCCAGCAGCAAAAGCAGGAGGTTGCCAGACGCGAACAGGCAGAACGAGACTTGGCAATAATGGTTCAGGCTACAGGCCAATCTACAAAGGAAACAGTTCTTTCTCAGGATTCCAACTCAGCCAAGACGAATGCTGAACGCCGCAAGATCAGGATTGAGTTGGGCAAGAGGCTGTCGGTATTCTATCAGCTGTTTGGTTGCTGGTCTCGACACAGGGCTTGGGAAGAATATAACCAGTTCCCGCAGAACTATAGGTCTAAGCCTTCGGCCCTTTTACCAGAGGAATGGGCGTCTTGCCAACAGAAAAAGCGTACAGCAGATGCCGAAACAGAAGCGTACCTGGGTTCTCATTTGGACTCTTCTTACGTAACGAGGTTTAAAGAAGATGAGGAGGGATGGTTCGAGATCGACGCATCAAGGCAGTTTCTCATGGAGTACAACTAGGGCTGCTGTGACGGTTGCTTCCTTATAGGGGGAGTCTCGACAGCCATCTTTAAAAGCCGCTCGAATCGCTGGTACTCAAGCGGCTTTTTCGCTTCGCCTCTTTGGCCTCTCTCTTGTCTTTTTCGTTTTTTCGCTCTGTGCTCACCCCACCTCCTGACAGGTCTCAGATGGTTCCAGGTCAGGCGTTTCCCAGCCACTCACCCAAGAACTTGCTGAAAACACTCGCCGTCATTTAGTTTCCGCTCGTTATAGCGGAACGATTGCTCGTCGAGATAATGAAACAGGTGGAACGGTTCGACGTTAACGTACGTTCCCTTAATGGCTCGCTTCAAGAGGCTCCAAAAGTTTTCTAGCTTGTTGGTGTGAACGTTGCCATCGACGTAGGCTTCAGAACACTTACATTTCAACTTACAGGTTTGAAAATTCTGGAGCACTCGCCAGACCCACTCAAGATGGAGCAGCCTACGCCAGAAGATCATGAGACGCTGAATTTCCCCCGGGCGGGAGGGAGATAGTTGCGATTTTAAGCCTGGCTTGGTGGTGTGACGGGAAAACCTTGGGCTGCGTACGGGAAGCCTTCAAGTTCATTGACTTTGTTTTTTTTGTCGGATGGCGAGGCGTAGTAGGCGCGAATGGCCGTCATCAGCCCTTCTTTATTAAACTCGTACCATTCAGCGCCGCGAATTAATTCGCCGATTTTTGGTTTGAAATGACTCCATTCTATGGCTACAAACGAATCGTCGGCTGCGAGCCGGTCGATTGTCCAGCGCGAACCGTTTATCTGAACAAACTTGATCCAAAGGTCCGCAATGGATTTCTTCCCGGCGTACGGTCCTCCCACGCCAGGAGGAAAATAGTGAACTACCTCATCCGCAAAGCACGAGTACATCTTTTCGCGGTCGGCCTCGTTGCAGGCCTCGAAATATCTAAGTACACATCGAATTAAAACGTCGCGCCGTTCTCCAGGCAACATTACTTTTCACCCCGCACGCCAATTTTTTGACGTAATGACTCCCCGCTAAAGTGGATCAAATTCCTTTTTTGAGAGAGGTTTGCATCTTCCCTTTAGGAATTTGCCTGGAGCGCCGGTAGCCCAGTTTGTCCATTAGCACCTCAAGGTTTTTCTGATCTTCAGGCGAAATATCGGAGAGCGGCGGACGCACCGTGCCGCCGCATAACCCGGCAAGCTCCATGCTCGCTTTTGCCACCGGAATTAAATAACTGGCGCTCTTCTCGCGGAGGCGGTACCAGGGGCGAGCTTTTGGCAGGAGCAACTCGTCCACCCTGCGGTAGTCGCCCGCCAGAGCGGCTTGAAACGCAGCGAGGGCCAATGATGGATCGAAATTACCGATGGCGGACGCATTCGACGTCGCCCCCGCCACAAAATAGCAGGACATCATCATTTCGGCCTTGCCATTGACATAAAGCAACCGCTCTCCCACACGATGAACCACTTCATCAAACGTCCTCAAATCGCCCGATTCGTCTTTATAGGCGATCACATTTGGAGTCTCTGACAGACTTTGCACCAAATCCGGCGTCAGCACGGACCCCGGCATGGAGTGAATCATCAGCGCAATCTGAATGGATTCCGCCACGGCGCGAAAATGCTCAAGAAGCCCGGCCGGAGACGGAGTCACCAGATAGGGCGGAAGCGTCATGACGCAATCAGCGCCGCCTTCCTGAGCAGCGCGCGCCGCCGCGCAAGCCAGGTGCATGCCTCCGCCAGCGCCGGCAATTAGGTTAGCCTTGCCGCCCACAACGTCTGCCGCAGCTTTAACCAGATCCGAGTATTCTCGCGGCGTAAGCGCGGAATACTCGCCCGCGAAACCCGCGATGGCGATCGACGGAATCCCGTTTTGAATAAGGTAATCCAGGTTGCTCCGGAAACCGGCGAAATCAATTTCCTTATCCTGACGGCAAAAGGGCGTGGGCGCAAATACAATGACGCCTCGCAACCTTTCCTTTAATTCGATGGGATGTAGCATGTCATTCTCCTAATTGGGATCTCTTCCGGCATCAGCCATTGAACCGATACGCTTGTTCAATTAGAAAGGCATCGATCTTCTCGCGTGGTAGGACGTTTTCATCTCCATCCCGATTCCGGAAGAGAAGGAAAGCGTGAGAACGCTTCCGGATTGACCGTCGTTCCCCAGCCCGGGCCTGTAGGCACAATCAAGCTGCCATCCTCCATCACCAAGGGGCCTTTCAGGAGCATTTCCGCGACGCGCTGATCGGCTGCCGAGCCGATCGTTTCTAGAATGACGTAATTGGGAATCGTAGCCGCAAACTGCACGTTCAACACCGTCGCGAGTGGCCCATTTGGATTATGGGGAGCCATTCCGACATAATGCGCTTCTGCCAGCGCGGCGATCTTCTTCAAGCCTGTAATGCCTCCGCAAACCACAAGATCACACTGGAGAATATCGACCGCTCCTTTATGCAGAAATTCTCTTACGCCGTAGATGGTTGCCCACCTTTCTCCCGCAGCGATGGGAATTGGGGTCTCCCGTTTCACCTCGGCCAATACATCAGCATTCTCTGGAGGCGTCGGCTCTTCGATCCACATCATCCCAACATCCTCTAACGCCCGGCACAACTGACGCGCATTTTTCAGGTTCAACCGTCCATGGCAATCGAGCGCCAACCCCATTTCTGCCCCGCCCGCCTCCCGCGCGGCAATAAAGAATTCCGCGATTCGCGCCCAGATTGAGGCATCAAGATACTCCGTTTCCCGGTAGCTGCGGGGTATCGCGCCGTTCGTTCCGGAATAATCGCTGCCTCCCTCTTTGGCGTTTACCTCCGCGCCGTAGAACAGCGGCAGCGTCGTCTTAATCGCGTGATAACCTCGTTGCTTGCACCGCTTCACGTTTTGCGCAAAGCCTTCCGGCGACGAACCTGCCGGGCAATGGCAATATACCGGCACCCGATCCCGCGTAGGACCACCCAGCATCTTGTGCACTGGCAAGCCGTGTTCCTTTGCCAGGATGTCCCATAGCGCGCAGTCAATCGCGCTGAGACTGGCGCTGTGCATCGGGCCGCCGACCCAAAAAGAGTCCCGGTATATTTTTTCCCAATGATTTTCGATTGCGGTCGGATCTTTTCCCACTAAATAGCTCTTGATTGCAAGAATCGATTCGGCAATGGATCGTGACCACCGCTTCATGACGGTTTCCGCCCACCCGGTAATGCCGGCATCCGTTTCTACCCTCACGATTAATGCGTTGCGAAAGTCCATTCCTAGGATGTCGACTTTAATATCCGTGACTTTCACGTTCCCCGAACCTCCAGTTCTTCTCCGTTGGATTCATTTTGCGCCCTCAATGATGGGATATAGAAACGACCGCATCAGTAGAACGCAAGCCTGCTGAGGATACTTAGCTTGTAATGAGTCCTGCGTCCAGCCAATCGCCTTGCCCATGTGGATCGCCGTCCGGCTTTTCACATCATCTACCCGCAAGCTGATCTCATGCGCTCAAAGACATATTGAGCAACTGTCGCCGATTGAGCATGTTGTTTTGTGCTTTCACAAGATGTGAAATTGGCTGGCATGACGAATAAGCCGCAATCTAGCTGGTGAAATTCTGAAGAAATGTGTCACTACTCCGATTCATAATTGCAATGTCAGATGTATCTCAGCGCGCCTGATGAAGTCAAGCCTTTTTTCGAGGCATGGGAGGCGATTCTTGCCCTCCATTCCCACGGCCAAGCCCACAATCAATTGACAATACTGGGTCGAGCGAGCCAATGGCGTCCATCCGCATACCTCAAATATCGTCAGTATAGTCCCATAAATTTCAGTTGACAGAGCAGATGCAATGTTATATCAGTATGTGTGTCTTGCTGCTGAGCAACTGATGAAACCTTTGAAGAAGAATGGGAATTTCCAGCCATTTACGAGAAATAGACTATTCAGGAGGATTAAGACCATGAAAAGACGCGCATTCCTCAAAGATACAGCCTTCGGGATGGGCGCTTTAGCCGGCGCGGGTTTTTCAGGCTCAAGAGCGGCATTGCTCGAGGCTGCTGAAGCTGGGGGTAGTGGGCTGCCTTCTAGCAATGGAGAGAGTATTGGGCGGCCGGTTCGCATCGTCAGCATAGGGTTTAAGGATTCAACGCCGCTCGAAGAAATAGTTCAACGAGTGGACAGCGAAGGATCTCATACAGCGGACATCATCATTCTGCCGGAGTTATGTCGCGGACAGAACAAAGCAAGCGAGGAGCCATTGCAGGGTCCCACGGTTAAGGCTATGGCCGCGCTGGCGCAGAAGCACAAAACCTATATTGTGGTCCCGATTGACCGTAAGGACGGCAATCGCCGCTTGAATTCCGCCGTGCTTCTGGACCGCTCTGGCCGGGTAGTATGTATTTACGACAAAGTCTTCCCCTACTGGTCAGAGTATGACGTGCACCCCCCTGTCAACCCCGGCGAGGCGGTCCGGGTTTACGAAGCAGATTTTGGTCGCGTGGGATTCGCAACCTGCTTCGATGTTAATTTTCCTGAGGTTTGGCGGGCGCTGGCTGATAAAGGGGCTGAGGTGGTGATTTGGCCCAGCGCATATTCGGCCGGCACGTCGCTGCAGGCTCATGCAATCAATCACCACTACTACATCGTGAGTTGCACGCAGACGCCCGATTGCATTGCATACGACATCACGGGAGAACGGATCTTCTACGGTCACGCTGCGGGCATGAACGTGAGCCGGGTTACTCTGGACCTGGATCGCAGCATCTATCATGAAAATTTCAATATCCATAAACGCAATCAATTGCTGAGAGAACGCTCTCAGGACGTGGTGCAGGAAAGATGGATGCAATTAGAGCAATGGTTCGTACTTAGGGCCAAGCGTCCCGGCGTCAGCGCCCGGCAGTTGGCCCATCAGTATGGCTTGGAAGAATTACGGCGCTATGTTGAGCGCAGCAGGCTCGCTATTGATGGGCGCCGCGGATGGGAATTCACTGAGAAGGTGGCATTCCCAAATAAGAACATCCCAGAACTGAAAGCTTTGGCGTCAGAGACCGGGATTCGAAACATCCGCAAAACTTCTGTCTAATAGATGCACGCAAATAATTGACGATCTCGCCGTGCTTACATTGGAGCCGGCATTTGCCGGGCATTTGAGAAGCGGAAGGTAAATTTTGTTTTTTATCAGCGGCGCTGAAGCTTTGCGGAGAATTCCCTTGTTAATTATCGACGCCCACGCTCACGTCTACAGTGATAACGACAGCCGATACCCGCCGGTTCCGAATCCGGTGCGACCGCCCGGCGAGACAGGCTCTTTTTTGAAGTTGCAAGCGATCTCGAAAAGCAATGGCGTAGAGGGCATTTGCATCGTGCAGCCCGGAACATTTTACCGCTGGGATAACCGGTTTTTGTGCGATCTTTCCAAGGCTTTTTTCAGGCATACCTCGGGGATTTGCTCGCTAGACCCGGATGATTCCAATTCCTGCCGGCGGCTCAAACGGCACGTAAAACAAAGCGGCGTGCGGGGTCTGCGAAGTTATCCGGCTGCGGATGGACATCTCAATCATCCAGGCGTTCGCGCGCTATGGAAGGCCGCAGGCGAGGAAGGGATCACAATCAATGTATTTATTGGCAGCGATAGAGTCGATGAACTTGCACAGATGTTCGAGATATTCCCCCGCCAGCCGGTGGTCATTGATCACTGCCTTATATCACAACCTAACGGCGAATTGAATCGCGCGATCGAGAACATGCTGCGCCTCGCCAAGTTCCCGAACGCTTATGCGAAGCTTAGCTTTCTTCCGCTGGGCAGCGCCGAGGAGTATCCTTTTCGCGATATGCACGATCCGTGCATGAGGATTATCGCAGCCTTTGGCGCGGATAGGTGCGTGTGGGGCAGCAATTTTCCTTGTGAGCTATGGACTCCCAAGTCAAGCTACGCCCAAAATCTGCGGCTCTTCACCTATGAGCTCGGCCTTCAGGATGCAGCAAGAGAGGCGATTCTTGGCCAAACCGCGAGCCGGTTGTGGTTTAGGGATAAATTGCCGGGCCGCGACACGAAGGGAATACATCAATGCAGGTCAGTGTAATTGGGGCAGGCGGAATAGGAAGCGCGATCGCCGCCTACCTCGCCGCCTCCGGACACAAAGTGGCACTGGTCTTCAAGGAAAAAGGAGAAGCCCACGCCGTGCGCTCCGGCGGATTGCGCGTGGCAGGCGTTCGATCCTTCACAGCCCCGGTGGACGTCATTGAATGGCCATCCCCCATTCCTCCGTCAGACCTGCTGGTGCTTGCGGTCAAGACTTACGATACGCGGGAAGCTCTGCGTTCCGCCTTGGGCGTTCCAGTCAGCATGGCCCTATCGGCGCAAAACGGCCTTCAGAAAGAGGAAGCACTCACGAACGTTTTGGGCGCGCAGTGCGTCGTGGGAGCGGTTATCGAAGTGACGGCGACGAATCAGTCCGAAGGGCGCATTTTCAACCCTGACATTTCCCTGAGCCACATCGGCGAAATGGATGGGCGCGAATCACTCCGGGTCAAGGAGTTGGCGCGCATTTTTACGGAAGCTGGAATTCCAACTCAGCCAAGCACCGAAATCCGCTCAGTGGAATGGACCAAAACGTGCCAGTGGATTGCCACGTCGCTGCTGTCTGTAATGACGGGGTATCCATATTCATTGATCTTTTCTACGGAGTGGCTCTCCCCTCTGTTCGTCCAAATTGTGCGGGAGTGCGCCGCCGTCGCCCGCGAGAACGGAGCTCGCGCTGTCGAGGCGCCCAGCTTATTCGTCCATCATCTTCTTGAGGGCACAAGCGATAAAGCGTGCGGATGGCTTCACCAGAAAGGCGGACACCTCGCTGAGAGTTGGGGAGCGCAGTATAAAGCATCCATGCTGCTAGACGTCGAGAAAAGGTCAAGAACGGAATTCGACGAGATTGTACGATACGTGTTCGCTATCGCTCGCGAGTGCCGCATTGAAACGCCCGCGCTGGATTTTGCCATTCGTCAAGTTCGCAATTACATAAATTCAACGCTCAGCGCGGATGCTGGAGGAGCATTGCCCCTGGACAGCTAGACGAAACAAAATGCGACTCCGGCAATTAAGGTCCGTTTATTTTTTCCCTAATTCCTCGCTTGCCGTAACCCTCGCCCACTCTGATCTATGAAGTTTACGTCCTCACCGTTGCGCTGGCTCATGATCAGCTTGGTCTTCACGGCCACCGCAATTAATTACCTGGACCGGCAAACCCTGTCCGTGGTGGTCCCTGTCTTAATGGGCCAATTCCATATGTCGGCCGGGGCATATTCCCGGATCATTTTTGCTTTCATGCTGGCTTATACCGTCATGAACGCGGTTTCTGGCCCTCTCATTGACCGGTTGGGAACTCGCGCCGGTTATGCCCTAACAACGGCGTGGTGGTCGATTGCGGCAATGCTACACGCCTTAGCTACGGGCGTCTGGTCGCTGGGAATCTACCGGTTTCTGCTAGGCATGGGAGAAGCGGGCAACTGGCCCGGAGGCGTTAAGGTGGCGGCGGAATGGTTCCCGACGGAAGAGCGCGCGCTCGCGTCCGGGATTTTTAATAGCGGCTCCGCGATTGGAGCAATTATTGCCCCTCCATTGGTCGTCTGGATTGTTTTAACAGAAGGATGGCGTTTATCATTTTTTGCAGTCGGAGCGGTGGGGCTTCTTTGGGTAGCTCTTTGGCTCATGATCTACCGGACCCCTAGCGACGCCGAGGGTGAGATTCCTAGCACCCCAGTTCCCCTCTGGAATCTTTTTCGCACGCGTTTCGTGTGGAGCTTCACTGTCGCGAAGATTTTTCTCGATCCAGTCTGGTATTTTTACATCTTCTGGTTTCCAGAATATTTGAAGCGCGCGCGCCATTTCGATCTGGCATCGATCGGAAAATACGCATGGATTCCATTTCTCGTGGCTGGCGCGGGCAATATTATAGGTGGGTGGCTTTCAGCAGCCTTCTTGCGGCGCGGACTTTCGCTTTCCGTTGCGCGCAAGCTTGCGGTTTCCATCTTTATTCTCCTGATGACATCCGCCATTCCAGCGGTGTTTATTCATAAACCCAGCGAGTCAATTGCGTTTGTGTCAATAGCCATCCTGGGATATACGGGAGTTACGGCAAATATGCTGGCGTTCCCTGCGGATGTCTTCCCCAAGAATGTTGTTGCCTCGATCTGGGGGCTCGCCGGCATGGGTTCTGGATTCGGAGGAATGGTTTTCGCCCTCGCGACGGGTTGGCTAGTGGATCATTACTCCTACAAACCGGTTTTTGTAGGATTCGGTTTAATTCCCGTCATTGCCCTGTTGATTATTTGGTTTGTACTGGGACCACTTCAGCCTATATTAATCAAATCTCGAAGCATCGCGGAGCAAGGAATCTAACGATGGCCCGTTCAATCTCAAATCGGCTGGTTCATTTACGCGAGCAAAGTCCGTTGTGGAGGGAGTCATGAACAGACGGAAGTTTTTGAGGCGGTCAGCCCAGGCTTCTCTAACGTTGGGACTTGGAACGCAATTTACCAATGATCTTCAGGCCGGAGGCGGCGCCACAGCGACCGCGACACCGCCCTCCATATTGCCGGGCACGATGCCTTTGACGGCCTCGGCGGATTTAGCAATGGAAATGGTGGAGACTATTAAGAAATCTCTGCTGCGTAAGACCGGCGAAGCCGCTCAAGAGCGTTCCCGCCTCTGGAACCGAGATTACCAATCCGTTGAGGCTTACAACCACTCGGTTTCCGGGAATCGCGACCACCTTCGGCACATTATCGGGGCAGTTGACTCTCGGGTCGAACCCACCGCTCCTCAGCTCGTCTGCACCATCGATGCGTCCGCGCAGGTGTCTCAGGGCGAAGGCTACAAGGTCTATGCCATGCGGTGGGCAGTACTCGGTCCGATTATTGCCGATTATGGCGGGCTTAGCGCCGAAGGGCTATTGCTTCAGCCGGATCAAACGCCAGCCGCTCGAATCGTTGCTATTCCTGATGCGGACTGGCTTCCAGAAATGTTGGCGGGTATGTCTCCGGGCGTGCCTGAACAAAGCCAATTCGCGCGCCGTCTGGCTGAAAACGGCTGCCAGGTGCTCATTCCGGTCATCATCGATCGCAGCGATACCTTCTCAGGAATTCCAGGAATCAGCTTTACCAATGAGCCTCATCGCGAGTGGATTTACCGTATGGCCTTCGAAGTAGGACGCCATATCATTGGATACGAAGTGCAACAAGTCCTTGCGGCGATTGACTGGTTTGCATTGGAAAATAACCGTCAGCGAGCGCCGATTGGTGTAATGGGATACGGCGAAGGAGGTCTATTGGCTCTCTATAGCGCCGCGCTCGACCAGAGGATTGACGCTACAGTGGTTAGCGGCTACTTCCAGGGTCGAGACGGCCTTTGGCAGGAGCCGATTTACCGCGATGTCTGGGGATTCGTGCGCGAATTTGGCGATGCGGAGCTCGCCAGTCTGGTCGCGCCAAGATCGCTCACAATTGAAGCCAGCCGCGGGCCTGAAGTGGCCGGGCCGCCGCCAGTGACGGGCGTGCACAAGGAAGGGGCATGTCCGAACGGAAAATTGATCTCCCCGCCGCTCGATTCCGTTGAGCGCGAAGTCGAGCGCGCGCGCCCATTCTTCGCGTCTCTAAAAGCAGCGGATCAATTGCGGCTAATCGTGAGCGAGAATGGCGCCGGACCGGCGGGTTCGGATGCGGCTCTGCAGGCGTTTCTCAACGGATTGGGCGTCAAGAGCGCACAAATTCGCCCTTCCGGGACGCCACCAGCCGACAGGCGCAGCAATTTCGATCCCAATGCACGTCTGCATAGCCAGCTTGATCAACTGGTGGGCTACACGCAGGCGTTGATACGGAAATCGCCTAACCGGCGCAAGGAATTCTGGTCTAAGGTCAACGTTGCGTGGCCGGACGAGCAAAAGCGGGTAACGAAAGATTCCTATGAGCCTCCGTCAGGCTCTGGCTCCTCGCAGTGGTTTTCCTCTCCGATGCGCTGGCGAGAGGCAACAAAATCGTATCGGGACTACATCTGGGAAGAAGTGATTGGCCGCTTACCCTCGCCGAGCCTTCCTGCGAATCCTCGCACGCGATTGATTTATGATGAGCCGGAGTTTGCCGGATACGAAGTCCAGCTTGACGTGTGGCCGGATGTTTTTGCGTATGGCATCCTTTTGGTTCCAAAGGGAATCGAGGCCGGCGAGCGCCGTCCTGTGGTGGTTTGCCAGCATGGCCTTGAGGGCCGGGCACAGGATGTAGCTGATCCAAAGATTGATTCTCACTTTTATCACCACTTTGCCGCGACGCTCGCCAAGGAAGGTTTTGTGACCTATGCTCCCCAAAATCCTCACATAGGCAACGATCGCTTCCGGATCATCCAGCGCATGGGACACCCGCTGAAGCTGGCTCTCTTCTCCTTCATCATTGGGCAACATGAGCAAACGGTGAACTGGCTTGCCACGCTGCCGTTTGTTGATCCTGACCGGATTGGGTTTTACGGGCTGTCCTACGGCGGGAAAACGGCGGTTCGTGTCCCCCCGTTCGTTGATCGCTACGCGCTTTCGATCTGCGCCGGGGACTTCAACGAGTGGGTTTGGAAGACCACCAACGTGGAATCTCATTACAGCTATTTGCTTTGGGGTGAATACGATATGTATGAGTTCAATTTCGCCAACGTGGTGAATTACGCGGAATTAGCCAGCCTGATCGCGCCGCGGCCGTTTATGGTGGAGCGGGGACACTACGATCCTGTCGCTCCGGACGATGAAGTTGCTTACGAATACGCTTTACTCCGGTGGTTTTACGCCTATATGGGCATTCCTGACAGAACCGCCATTGAATTCTTCAATGGTCCTCATACCATCCATGGCGTGGGCACTTTCGAGTTCCTGCGCAAACACTTACGCTGGCCAAATTAATCCAGCGCAAGATCATTACAGGGCCTGCAGGGCGGCGTGGAGCGCCGTCCTGGGTCATCCAGTTGCGTCACACATAAAGTCTGAAATGCCGCGGCTCTAGGATGAGAGCGCATCGGTGCTCACCAGCTAAGCTGAAACCCTAGCGGGAATTTCTGGGGGAATTTCCTTGCGTTGAGAGCGAGACTGCTCTCCGGCGTCCATCGGCGGAATTGCCCTTGCCCAACCTCCAGCCATCTTGCTGGATCTGAGGCTGAAGCCTCAATAACGTTTCCGAGAGTCCATACCTGACGTGAAGCCGCATCGCAGCGTCTGCTTTCTCGGGATCTCCCCGGACGATAGGCTCAACCAATTCGGTGTGAAAGCCCGGAGGCAGGACGGTCCTTTGAGCGGCAACGTCATAGAGGAAGTTGAAGAGAAGAACGTGATTTCTTTCGATCGCCTGCCATAGCGTCTGGCAACGCGCGGCGTCCGCGATCCGCGTATGCAAATGGACATGCTTCGTGTGCAGATCGTAAAGTTTGTTCCGGTCTTTCAGCGTCACGGAGCCGCTTTCGGAAAACCTCCGGTCAAGCTCTACGGCAATCGTTCGTAGCTCCACGCGCTCAGCCGCCGTCGCATGAACTGCGCAGAGCCGGGCAGCCTGACACTCTAGAGCTTCGCGCACGATATAAAGCCCCCTCACTTCCTCCGGAGTCGGTATCTTCACCCGTGTACCCGCCCGCGGGCGCCGCTCAACCAGCCCCTCATGCTCCAGACGCTGTAAAGCCTCGGCGACAGGTATCAAACTCATTCCGAACTGGCGAGCAAGCTGCCGGGGAGAGAGGATTGTCCCGAATGGATAATCGGCTCGCAGGATTCGTTCGCGCAATGTGAGATAAGCATGTTTAGCGCGGCTATCAGACGCGCCTTCGGTTTCGGAGTTTTTTTTCATAATGATATATCAAGAACAGCCGGTTGTGCGCTTACCCTTCAAAATACGCCCGGTTGCCAGAGCGGCCTGGAAATGACGCCTGCTTTTCTAAAGGCCAGCAATAATTAAGGCTACAGTTATAAAAGCCCCGGTGAATCGCTATCATAACTCAGGCGTCGCCAAAGAGCAATGCAATCCCTTTTAAAAATTTCCCTTGACAGGCATTTATAATTGGTATATCAGTGATGAACATTCACAAATTGGAACCGAGGCTGCGAGCTGGTCCGCGCGGAAAGTCTGCGTTACAAGCCCGAGACCCCTGAATTCCAAGTGCGAGGATTAAAAGGAGGAGTTTATGTCCAGATTACGATTGAGACTATCAGTGTGTTTTTGCTTCGCGGCTTTGTTGATCTTGTTGACGGCTACGCGCCAATCGCTGGACGCTCAGTCCGGCATGGCGACATTGAGCGGAGTTGTCACGGATCCAAGCGGCGCGGCGGTACCCGGGGCACAAGTTACGCTGAAGAGCACGACCCGAAACGCCAGCCGAGGGACTGTGACAGAGGGAAACGGAAGTTACGTGCTTCCCTCGCTTCTTCCCGGCAGCTATCAATTGGTCGTGGCGGCGAAAGGATTTGAGACGAAGACGATCGCCAACATCAGTCTCAGCTCTGGCCAAGGGAGCACCTTGAATGTGGAGATGCAATTAGGAGCGGCTGTTACGCAGATCACGGTGACCGACCATCCTCCGCTGCTAGAGACCACCACGGCGACTTTAGGATCACAATTGGAAGCGCGGCAGATAACCTCTTTGCCCCTTTTGTCTCGGAACTATACGGGGCTGCTGACAGTGCTCCCTGGGGCCTCGCCTCCGAATTTGACGTACTCCCCAGGAAATGTCGCTCCTCCTGGAGGTGGGGATGCGACGGACACGTCCTTCTTTGGCCAGAAGCCGCGTGATAACGAGTTCACTCTGGACGGCGTGCCGAATGCTGAATACCTCTTCAATGGCGTTCCGATGTACCCGCCGCCCGACGCCATTGCGGAGATGAAGGTAGAGTCAGGGACGGACTCGGGAGCCTACGGCTGGGCTTCCGGGGCGAACATTAATGTCGTCACCAAATCCGGAACCAATGCCTATCATGGATCTGCGTGGGAATATCTTCAAAACAATGCCCTGAATTCCCGCTCGTTCTTCTCCCCTAGCGTCGGCACGCTCCGGTATAACCAATTTGGAGCATCGGCAGGAGGACCTTTAGTCATTCCGCACATTTTATCGAAGAAGAGAGCTTGGTATATCTATGGCTGGTATGGAGGAATTCGCCAGCCCAGCGGCGGTCCTTACTATCAACTGGTTCCCACCGCAGCTCAGCTAAACGGCGACTTTTCTGCCAATCCCGCCATTTACAATCCGTATACGACGGTGTTGAACCCGGACGGCAGCCTTTTGAGCCGGGCTCCGTTTGCGGGCAATCAGATTCCAACGGGGACCACCGCGGCGTGCAGTCCCAATCCAACCTGTCTTGATCCCAATTCCTTATACATTGCCAAGACGCTTTCGCCTCTGCCCAACCTTACGACGCCCGGTCCTGGGAACACCAATTACCAGGGCCATAGCACTGGCTTTAACACTTACAACCAATGGAGCGCGCGGGTAGACCACCAGTTCGGTAGTAGGGACCACTTCTTCACCCGATTCAGTCAAGCCACTGACCGGAATGGTAGCACAGACGATTTTGAGGGCATCGGCAGCATCCAGAATGAAAATTTCATCAACAATGTCGTCTCAGATACGCACATCTTTAGCCCCAGCGTCATCCTGACGGCCTCGTTCGGTTGGCAGCGCTTTAACGATTATACTAACTCTGTCGGGCCGGATGTTGCTCAAAAAGCAGGTTTGGCGACGACCTTTCCAATTTCCTTTAATGGGAAGTCTCTCCTCCCGTCGCTCCTTATTCCTGATTTCCCAGGCTACGGGCAAAATTTCCAGTATTACGGCCCAGAAAACTTATTCTCATGGTCGGGGGGCGTTCAAAAGATTACCGGAAATCACACATTGCAGTTTGGCGCGATGTATATCCGCGATCATTTCATCACCAACAACCAGACAGGCACGCAGGTGTCATTCACCAGCCAGCCGACTGCAGGCCTTGCCCCCGGGACTGGCTTCGGATTGGCCAGCTTTTTGATGGGACTGCCTTCTTCAGCAAGCCGCGTCATCGGAAGCACCAAGGGCGACATGATCGGCAACTACCCTTCCTTTTATGGTCAAGACACCTGGCGGGTCACGCCCAAGCTGACGCTCAATCTCGGGGTTCGCTGGGATCCACAGATCACGATGAAGAGCCAACTAGGAAGTGGGACGTTTGTTTGGGAGACAGGGCAGTACGTATTTGACCAGAAAAATCCCATCACGGGCCAACCTGCCAATGCCCCATTTGGTTTAATTCCTTCAGACATGAACAATGTCGCACCCCGTTTTGGGGTTGCTTATGCCATCAATCCTAAGACCGTCGTGCGAGCGTCTTATGGAATCTTCTACGACGTTTTGGGAGAGACTGCCCAGAATCAACAAGGCAATCGGGGCAACTGGCCGTATGCCTCCCCTCAGGCCGTTGGCAGCCTGAACGCCGGCCTTCCCACGGCTTATTTCGAGAACCCATTCCCGGGCGGGGCCCAGGGGTCGACAACGCCGCTTGGGTGCCAGCAATGCATAGAAATTGAACGGTCGGCTACCCGAACGGGTTATGTGCAACAGTGGGGCTTATCCATCCAGCGGCAGCTCACTCCATCGCTAATGTGGCAAACCGCCTACTTCGGCTCGCACGGGATCGATCTGGGGGGGCAGATCATGGATAACACCGCGGTGGTTCCGGGAACAGATCCCTTTCAGAACCGGCAGCTTTGGCCGCAATTTCCGCCTTACGTCAATAACGGGTACAATCTGTTTCCTTCCTTCTATGACGGGTTGAGTGTCGAACTGCGCAAGCAGTATTCTCACTCGCTAGCATTCCTGGTCAGTTATACGTGGTCAAAGACGATCGATATTTCCGATTCGACCGCAAGCGATGCCTATCCCTTCATCCAGCCGACCCGTTTCGACATTCCGCTCCTCAGGGGACCAGCGGGCTACAATGTAACCCAGCGGTTTACCGCAAGTTACGTATGGAATATTCCGGGAAAAACCAGCAGCAAATTGGCAAATGCTGTTGTATCGGGCTGGAACTTTTCCGGCATTGTCACTCTCGATTCCGGCTTGCCGTTTTATGTAACCCTCAGCGGAGATCAGGCAAACATCGGAACAGTTCCCGGCAGGGTTACTTCGTTTCCAAACCTTATTAGCAACCCCGTTCTTTCCAATCCGACCCCCCAGGAGTGGTTTAACACCGGCGCGTACCAGATTCCTCCGTTTGGAACGCAGGGTAACGCGGGTAAGCATGCCCTCTACACGGATGGGTTGACGGGCTTCGACGGCACGTTCTCCAAGAGCTGGCCGCTTAAAGAACGCTCCAGCCTCCAACTGCGAGCTGACTTCTTCAACGCCTTTAATTTACACAATTGGGGCGCACCCGGCGCCGCCGCCGATAACACCTTTAACTTTGGCGAGGTTTCTTCAACGCGTCAGGGAGGACGTACAATTCAACTATCGATGGAACTGCACTTCTGAGCCACAATATGGAATCTGCGTGATTTCAAGTACTGGCTTCAAGGCGGTTAAAGCAAGGAGCATCGTGTGCATTGGTTAGCAACCTCCGAACAGACGGTGCTTTGTAGACGGCGCTCACGCCGCCTACTGTCGGGGGTTTGTTGTGGCTTGCTGGCTGTCTCTCTTGCTCGAGGTCAGGGACAGGAAAACGTCCCTGACCTTATGCAAGAAGCTATTGCGGCGCAAAACGAAGGGCAGACACCAACCGCAATTCGTTTGTACCGGAGGGTTCTCCAACTGCGTCCTGGGTGGGGTCCCGCGGAATACAATCTCGGCCTGGCAGTTTCGGTTGAGAAGAACTATGTGGAAGCCGTCGAACTATTTAACGCCGCTCTTGAGCACGATCCCTCCCTAAGCGGCGCCTATCTGTTTCGCGGCATTGCGTATTACAACTTAGGAAACTTCCACCGCGCGCTAGGTTCATTGAATATTTTTGAGAAACAACAGCCCGCTGACTTGCACGTTCATTACTATCTGGCAGGGAGTTATTCCGCCCTGGGAGAGTATCCAAACGCGGCGATTGAGTATCTGCAACAGATGAAAATTACTCCCGGGCGCGGGGACCTCTACTATTCTCTGGGCCGCTGTTATCTAGCGATGGCTCACAAGATGTTAAGAACCCTTTCGGATGCGCCGGCAGGAAACTATTATTTATCGCTCATCTTGGGAGAGGAAAACGCAGAAGAAGCAAAGCTTTCCGCCGCCGAGCAAGATATGCGTCGCGCCATCCAGGAGGACCCAAAACGCACCGAAGCGTATGTCAATCTCGGTGAATTGTTATTACAAGGCAGCCAAATTGCCACTGCGAAAGCCCAATTCCAAAAGGCGTTAGAGTTAAAACCAGGAGATTGCTCGGCCCTGGAAGGGCTTGGCGACGCTGAATTGGCGGCTGGAAACCTTTCGGATTCACTCGCCAATTACGCGCACGCGCGTCAGCGGGCGCCCGCCTGCATCCTCCAACCGCCGCCGGAAAATCTGGGTCTGACTCCCAGTGAATTTCGATCGAGGGTGGAGTCACTCAAAATCGAAGCTGCGCGAATCCACCGCAGTTCTGCGATTGATCTGGAGCTTTCCCGGCTTGAGTACGGAGCCATCAAGGATGGGATAAATGCCGGCGCCTATCCCGAAAGCGGAAAATGTGACGTCACCTCTCGCGCGAGCGGGTCTCAGCACTTGATACAGAAGAGCCTTTTCCTGGCGAGCTGTGATGAGCTTTACGGCGATGTAGCGGGGGCGACGGCGGCGCTCGCCGCGGCCGATCGGTCGAGTGCCACGGACGCAGCAAACCTTTTTTCCGCGTTGCGCATTTTAATGAGTCTTTCTCAGTCTGTTTTGAACAGCCTCGCCGTGAAGGCGCCCAATTCGTATTTGATAGGCGTGATGCGAGCCGAATGGCTGGAGCTGCGAGGAGACGACGCAGGAGCGGACTCAGCATATCAGCGGGCCGTACAGGCTAGTGGGAATGACCCGGACGTCCTCATCGAGTATGCAACATTTGAATGCAAGCGGAACGAGCTTGATGAAGCGGTTCCTATGCTGATCGAGGCGCTCCGGCAGGCGCCTTACAACGCCACCGCCAACGCTCTCCTTGGATACGTTTATTTCACGAAGAATCAGTTCAACCAAGCCATCCCGTACCTGGACAAAGCAATTAAAGCGAACTCGAGCGATGAGCAGTCGAGAATTTATCTAGGTGAATCGTTGAGGAACATTCACAAGACACGCGAGGCCGTCACAATACTTGAAAACGCAGCCTCCGACCCTGACGGCCGTGTCCACTATGTCCTAGCGTCTTGTTACCGCGAGCTGGGACAGAAAGAAAAAATGCAGCGCGCCATGGCTTTCTTTGGAGAGCGGCAGAAAGAACTTCACACCCGGCAGAAATCAGCTCAGTAGCGTTGCAGGTTCCACCTCCAGGAATCTTTATTTTAGGCCGGAGAGCGTGCGTTCTTCCGGGATAAAAAAAGACTTCACTTATGCCAAAAGAGAGCATAAAGTCTAACCACTTCCACGGCTCGGCTGAGCAAGAGACCGAGCAAGGACTCGCACGGACCCGGCGGTCCTTTATAAAATCATCGTTAGGACCATTATTCTCATTGGCCGTTGCAGGAAGTGCCCGAGCCTCCCAAAACCCCCTTTTAAAGCCCGTCACCTCGCGGGTCAGTATATTTCGTGATGCTGTCAACGTCGGCGTTGTTCAACGGAACCGACGTGTGCTGTTGGTAGGCTCGGGCGAGGCGACATTTCTAAATTCGGTGAAGCCGTTGGGCGCTGAGTCAATTGATTGGGTTCTTTACACGGATCACCATCGTGACCAGTGCTCCGGCGCGAGCAAGCTCAAGAAGGCTGGCGCGAAAATAGCTGTCCCGGCAGCCGAGGCGGGATTTTTCCGGGACGCCACCGCTCTGTGGAAGGATTCGGATAAAGCTCTCTATCATCGCTATCATTTCCGTCCCGATTTTTTTATGCCTCGAGAATCTGTCCAACCGGATCGCATGCTCCTGGATAACGAGGTTCTGGCGTGGGAGGGACTCGAAATCCGCATGATCTCAACGCCGGGCACGACAAACGGCAGTGCTACTTTACTCTTGGACATCGATAATGAGCGCATTGCTTTCACAGGAGACCTCATTTACGGGCCGGGCCAACTATGGAATATGTACCGCCTGCAGAAGCAGTATCGTGGCATGACCGCTGGGGATTACTGGGGCTTCGGAGGCGCCGTTCTCGACGTGCTGAACAGCCTGGATAAAGTTCTTAGTTACAATCCGTCGATCCTGGTCCCCATGCATGGGATCGTTATAAAAAATCCCCGGCAAGCCATATCTCTGTTGCGGGAGCGGGTCAATGCTGTTCTGGAGAATTACTTTGTCACATCCTCCTGGCGCATTTACCACCATCATGAAGTTTCCCGTTTCGAACAGGATGTCCAACCGCCTTACAACGTTCCTATGCTCCATCCTCTCCCAGCGGTTCGAATGCCATCATGGCTGCACCGGAGCGTCAACACTTCTTCGTATCTTCAGGCGGAAGATGGAAAGATTTTCCTCTTTGATTGCGGGTTTAAGCCGGTCGTGCAGGAACTAAGCCGCCTGAAACGATCGGGTGCCATTTCTGGAATTGATGGCATCTGGCTGAGTCACTATCATGATGACCATGTGACTTCGGTGAATACCGTGCGTCGCATGCTGGGGGGCGAAGTATATGCCCAGAAGGAAATGCGGGACATTCTGGAGAATCCAACCGCATATTCCATGCCCTGCCTTTTTCCCGAAAGCATTCATGTAGACCACGCCCTTTCGGACGGCGACGTCATCGAGTGGAAAGGCTACAAGATGACAGCCTATTACTTTCCGGGCCAGACGCTCTATCACGGAGGGCTGCTAATCGAACATGATGGGGTGCGGGTTTTTATGACTGGGGATTCATTTGCAAACTGGGGCATCGATGATTATTGCAGCTACAACCGGAACTTTCTGGGCCATGACGGAGAAACCTCTGGGTATCTGCGGTGCGTGCGGTTGCTTCTTAAGCTGAAACCCGACATTTTGATGGCAGCCCACTGGGGCGCTGAGCCGGTTTCCGAAGACTATTTGCGGAAAACATTGGCGCTCCTTGAAGAGCGAGGAAAATTGCTTGCTCCCCTCTTCCCATGGGAGGATCCGAACTTTGGTCTGGACCCTTCATGGATTCAAGCCTATCCCTATCACCAGGTCATCCAGCCTCGCCAGGTTGTAGCCATTGAAGCAAAGATTTTCAATCACTCTAGCGCGCCGCGCCGCGCATTCGCTGAATTGCGGCTGCCCGATGAATGGCGCCCTGGCACCCCAGGCCGGTTGACAGTTCAGCCCCATACGGAAGGAAGGCTTCGTATAACAGCCGTTGCGCCGGCGAGACCCCGGCGGCAAAGAGAAGTGCTAGGACTCAGCGTTCGATTTGGAACGACGAACCTTGGTGAAGCAACGGAAGCGATTGTAGATTACGCATCGTAGTAACCGATAATCCAATGATATTCAAACCGCGCGCGATTCCGGCTCTTATAGGATTAATAGTTTCGGGACTGATCGTGCTGGGTGGTTTTTCACTAGTCCCGGGCACATGCCAGGCCTTGGCCGCAAACGACGACGCCAGCTCCCAACCTCATTTAATGGCGAATCGCTCGTTTGCTCTCAACGGGACCGCCCCTTTGGCGTTGCCTCTTGGGAGCGATTTCCTTGAGCAGCAGCGCCAGCAGATCATTCGATATTTCATTCAGCAAATTGCGGCTACTCCTGCCAAGCGAGACCGCCTTTGGCAGCCCGATTTTTCGTCCGTCAAGACGTATGAGGCATCTCTCCAAAAACATCGCGATCATCTGAGGGAAATGTTGGGTCTCATCCCGCTGAGTCCGGGAACTCCACAGATCAAGACCCTGCAAGAGAGCGAGAATCTCAAAATCGAAGATGTGACAATTCCCATCGCAGACGGCTTCCGCGCGCGCGCTTTATTGTTTCTCCCGCGCTCCAGCATACCCGTGGCTGCCGTGATTGCGGTTCCTCCAGCTACTGAAAGCAGAGAGGAATTTGCGCGGGTTCTCCAAGGAACGACTCCGGCGCAATGGATAATAACGCTTCTTGCCCGCAATGTCGCAGTGGCTGTGCCGATTACGGTCGAGAGGCGAGCTGGGCACCCGCTCTGTGAAAAGGCCGGAGGAAAAGATCGCCGCCATGTTTTATGGCGCGCCGGTTTTATTGTTGGCCGTACTTTGGTCGGACTCGAAGTGCAAGAAACGATGGCGCTGAGGGAATATCTTTCCTCCGAACATGCTATTAATTCGAAGAGGATTGCAATTTTCGGAGTAGGGCAAGGGGGAATGACAGCTTTGTACGCCGCGGCCGTTGACGAGCGGTTCGCTGGCGCGGCCGTAGCCGACTATTTTCAGCAACGGGAAGATTGTTGGAAAGAACCGGTCGATCGAATGTTGTATGGACAGCTTAATGAGTTTGGAGATGCAGAGGTAGCCGCGCTGATTGCTCCCCGGCCGCTGCTTATTGCCACTACGGCGAGCCAGCTGGCGAAGGTTGTGAGCATGAAGATAGAAGCGGCGCGAGCGCGCCGTTTTTATCAAGGTCTAAAGGCTACAGACCGATTGATCACGATTGAGCCTGCCGCTGATACACTAGACGCCACGGCACTGAAAGTGGCCAGTTTGCTTGGCGCGAATCAAGCAGGCGCTCCGCCTGACATTACTTTTCGAATCTCCCAAAGCCAGGCTGACGAAGCCCGCAATGAGCATTTTCAGACGCTCTACGCCTATCTCCGGCGCCTGGACGAAGGCAGTGATCAGGTTAGGAAGGATTATTGGCGGCTCGATTCAACGCCGACGCAGAATCGCGCAAGGAAACTCGCAGAACTCCGCGCCGGATTGTCTCATCTGATGGGCGTCATTCCATCGGAGGCGATTCCGATGCGTCCACGGACTGCCTTAATTGGAGAGACGGACAAGTTCTTGGCTTACGACGTTCTTTTGGACGTTGTGCCCGGAGTTCAAGCTTATGGGCAGCTCCTTGTTCCACGCGCAGCGGCAGGAGACATGAGCCAGCGATTACCTGTGATGATATGCCAGCACGGTTTTGACGGAGCGCCGAAATACGTCACAGGAGTCGGAAGGGACATTGAATCCAATGACCATTTCTACCATCGGTTTGGAGAACGCCTAGCAGAGCGCGGTTACGTCGTTTTTGCGCCTTACCTGAGTGTTCCGCAAGATCCAACGCCGCCTGGCATCGTTCACCGGGCCGATCTTATAAATCCTTTGGTACGTTTGGCAGCGTGCGTGGGAATGATGCGCACTAGCATCGAGCTTGCGAAACTTCATCGCATCGTGGACTTCCTCCAGTCATTGCCCTTTGTGGACCCCAAACGAATGGGTTATTACGGTCTTTCGTATGGAGGGTATTCCGCGATGTGGATGCCCCCCTTAGAACCGCGCCTGAAATTCACAATCATCTCCGCCTATTTCAATGACTGGCGGGTGATGCTCACGGATACTACTCGCCTTGGCGATTCCTATTGGAGCCTGCCCGACGAAGACTTTTACAATTGGAATGTTCTCAACCGTTTTACGCACACCGAATTGATTGCCGCAATGTGGCCCCGGCCGGTCTGTATTGAGTGGGGTTCAAGCGATCCCGTCACGCCGCCCGCCTGGCATCAACAAGCATGGCAGGATGTGAAGGCCTTTGCTGATTCGTGGAATCTGGACGGCAATACCGTGGACGATGACTTCATCGGCCCTCACACGATCCATGGCATTCAGACCTTCTTCTTCGTTGACCGCTGGCTCCGTCCCGGGCGCTCCGCAGGACGTGATTACGGCTGCGATGATCACGCGTACTGCTACAAGACCTTGGCTTCTGACTTCCACGGCTACTCCCCGAATTCGCCGAAAAATACTCCGTACGTGACTCAACTCGTGGATTCGAACCTGGAGGCGACCATTCGCGGAAAGTTTTATGTTTCCGATACGTCAACTGTATTGAGAGGGATCGCCTTCAAGCTCGCTCGCCTTGGCGCCCCTGGGGACCTCCTTGTGAGATTTGGCTCACGAGCCGGTGCTGGCGACGTGGGGCAGGCAAGCATCAAGCGGCAAGATGTCTATCCGCAATACGATTTATGGTACGAAGCATTGCTCAGTAAGCCGGTTCAATTAAACCCCAAGAAGATATATTTTTTTGAGCTCGAGGCGGAATCGGGCCACGCTCCTAAAAACTGTTATGAGATTTTCGGTCCCAGGCCGCTAGGCGGGACGGACTACCCGTCCAACTTTGGCCTGTCCTTTAAGGTTCTGACGATGAAGAATCGGTAGGCTTGTGTTCATGGCGAGGCGTCCGCAACGCGCTCTTGACGATGAGCAGGCGCCCTGGCCAGTTTGATCCGCGAGGTACCACAGAAATCATGAAACTAGACGGCAAAGTAAGTCTGATTACAGGCGGAACTAGAGGGATTGGTGCAGCAGCGGCAATCGAATTGGCCCGCCTTGGCTCCAACGTAGCGATTAACGGCCGGCACATGGATGACGAAGCAAATACGGTCCAGGCAAGGATCATCGCCATGGGACGGCGTTGCGTGCTGGTGGCAGGCGACATGAGCGCGCCTGACCAGGTAGTCCAGTGCATTGATAAGACTGTTCGACAGCTTGGAGGAGTAGACATTCTGGTTCATGCGGCAGGGCAAGCGGCGCCTGGAGGTCTGTTAGACCTTTCCCCGGAGTCATGGTATGCGGCCTTTGCTATCCATGTTCATGCAGTGTTTCATTTATGCCGTGCTGTTGTTCCCTTAATGCAGGAGAAACACGAGGGAGCCATTATCTTGATCTCTTCCGCGGCCGGCTTGCGTGGTTGCCTCGGCGCCCTCACTTACGGTGTCGTCAAGGGCGCGCTGCCGCAATTCGCGCGCGCTCTTGCGCGTGAGCTTGCGGACGACAATATTCGAGTGAACTGCGTGTCGCCGGGCATTATTCGCACGCGGTTCCAGGACTATCTCACTCCCGATCAGGCGAAGAACAATATAGAAAAGCGTATCCCCCTTCATCGGGAGGGGAGGCCTGAAGACGTGGCGGAACTGATTGCGATTTTAGCTGCCAATGATTTTATAACCGGCGAGAATGTAGCCATCGATGGTGGTATGACCATGAGGATTGTATAGAAATTGAAAGAGCCAGAAATGGCAATCCAACGCTCAGAGGAGAGCAACAAAATGCAACGTCGACGTTTTTTGGGTGCGTCTTTTGCTTTAGCAGGAGGCCTCAGCAGTTTCGACTACGCTCTAAACTCACCAGCCTACAGGGCTAGCCCGATCGGCGGCAGCCAAGATGAGCCTTGCGCTTATTCCCGGTACCAGGAGCTGCAGAAACTGACCGATTGGAGCCGGGGGCCAGATACGGTCGACCCTGGCTACCATCATGCACCTCAGGAAAAAATTGAAGCATTCAAGGATCTGAAGTTCGGAATCCGCATTCACTGGGGGCTTTACTGTCTCATTGGAAGCCATGAGTCCTGGGGGCTGGCAGGCGCCAACCAGGAGTTCTGGAATGTTTATAACGTTCTTTACCAATTCTTTAATCCCACCAGCTTTGATGCGGATGCCTGGATGAATCTTTTCGAGCGGGCAGGGATTAAATTCTTCACCTTCACGACGAAACATCATGAAGGCTTTTGCATGTGGCCAACCCAGACTAGGCAAAAATCCCCCCGGTTGACAGCAAAGGCTTTCAATCGCGGGTGCGAATACCTTGAAACGGTCACCAACAACTACAGCATTATGGATGGCCCTTACAAAAAGGACATTGTAAAAGCTGTTGTCGATGCAGGGCGGAAAAAAGGGATGAACATCGGTCTCTATTATTCGCACATCGATTGGCATGACCCGGCTTTTGCATGGGACCCCTTCAACTTCAACTATGACCCAAAGTTCACCAAGGAATCTGACCCTCAGCGTTGGCAAACGTTTATTGATCACGAGCGAGAACAGGTGCGTGAATTGATGACCGGTTACGGCCCTATTGACGTGCTTGACTTTGATATTGGATGGCCAAAATCCGCGGCCAAAGACGTTTCAGACATTGCGAAAATGACCCGTAAATTGCAACCGGATGTCATCATGAGAAGCCGCGGGATTGGCGCTTATGGAGACTACTACACTCCGGAGAGAGTTATTCCCGGCGGGCATTCCCAAGGCTTATGGAAGGTGATTTATCCCTGCGGGACGTCTTTCTCTTATATCCCCAGTGATGTTTATCACCCCAAGGAATGGGTTTTGGAAACCTTGATCGGCGTAGTGGCTAAAGGAGGCAATTTTGAAGTTGGATTTGGCCCTATGCCTAATGGCTCCTGGGCGCCGGAAGCTGTGGAAAGGCTAGAATACGTGGGGGATTGGCTGAGGGTGAATGGCGAGGCGATTTACAAGACGCGGCCAAGACAGGTGTTTAAAGAAGGAGACGACATCTGGTTCACCACAAGCAAGAATGAAAGATTTGTTTATGCCTTCAGCATGAAATGGCCCGGACGTGAGTTCAAAGTGCAGTCCGTCCGACCAGTTCCGGGGTCACAGATCTTTATGCTGGGAGCACGACAACCGCTAAAGTGGCGCCAAGAGGGAGAAACATTAGCAATCAACATTCCCTCCGAATTGGCTGAGCATCAACCCTGCATGCAAGCTTTTGCCTTTAAGATTCAGACGAGAGCTTAGGAATCCTCGGCACTGGTAATTCGCCTATGAAATAGAGCCGTTGAATCTAGCCAAGTTCTAAATGGACCACTTCGGCGATGTGGAGGGAATGGATTGTTGTGACGGCGTACCCATCCTCAAGCCGGAATGGCGCTGAGCGGCCGGAGCGCATCAGGCGCATCCCTTTCGCTTTCCGCCCTTCCGGAACCCGAATACTTGCCTCTATCTCCGGCACTGAGACGTACTCCTGCCTCATTAATCCCGCGCTAGCGTCCTTAAAACCTACACTCGCCAATACCCAGAGCGCTAGATCTTCGTTCGCGGCCCGCCTCAGCACTCCGTACACCTGTGCCGGTGCCTTCAGTTTGAACGGCATCGGCACGCTGCCTCCCAAATACCTTACTATTGCAGCCAATAACTGCCCTGTCGAGCGCACGCGGCTATACAGATAATTCGCCTCAAGGCTTCCGCTGATATAGATTGCCCGCCCTCGTCCGTAACTATTCGCCACCACCGCAGGCCCCCGCACTTCTTTCGTTCCCAGATTCCAACAGTCCGCCAAAACCCTGGCACCGCCTAAGGCCTCAACCGGCACGATCCGGCCATCTCCTTGCACGATCGCATCTGCTTCAAACCCCTCCAAGGCTTCATGTCTCTCTTTTATCCGGTAATAACACTCCGGTTGGCTCTCCAGCGGCCGGCCCGTTATCGCAACTCCCAATATTCTCTTCAGCGCGCCCCCGTCGTTTCGCAGGCGTCCCTGCCCGTCATACAATCCCGTATCATACGTTGCTAATAGACCACCGCCCTGCTCGACCCAATCCCCTAGCCGTCTGGCATCCGTGTCTGATATTCCTGACGCCCCACACAGCGCAATTACCCGCTGTTCCTTCAGCCATGCCTCGCTCATTTCCGTGCTCGGATTCACGTCCACGCCGATCCGCTCGTCGAGCATCACTAGTCCAAAGGCTTGGCTCATCAGAGGCCAATTCCAGCTTTGTTCTCTAGTCCGCCATAGCTGCAGAGACTCCCAGGTTGGGACAATTGCCACATACGGCGCTGGAACACTGCCCTTGTGGATGTCTTCTATCTGCTTCATGAATGCAAAAACCTCTTGCGCTGGCTCTGCGCTCCCGCTTCCTACTTTGAAATAGAGCCGGTTCGCCGTTGCATAGAGAGGTTCATTGCCACACGCCAGATTGGCGTACCCTGTCATCCGGATTTCATCCGCATCTTCTAAGTTCGTGTTGTGGACCACCCAGGGACGCTCATGTGGAGGTTCCCCAAACCACGACATCGCGTAGCTGCCAAGATACATCTGCGCCACTTTGCCGTACGGCCGCGCCATTGACCCGCCCATCATTCCCGTCATCAGCCGGTCATAGATTTCCCGGCTCGCTTCCACCATGAACCCATCCGGAATCCGGTACTGCTCTGGAAGCGCAGCTCCTTGCCACGTCCCACCGTTATGGCAGAGCATAACTTTCCCGCTGCCGTGAATGATCCTGCGAAAATCCAGCAGATCTTCTTCGGTCAACCGGTTTGCCCACCGGTACCATGCGATGAGCACGGTGATATCCACATCCTTCGGAACAGCGCCCCATTCAAAAGGAAGCCCACCCAGACGCGCCAATCCGCTCAGTCGATCGATATCGAGACCGCTGAATGTCTTGAAGTTTCGCCGGCATGAATCGCAGAAACATACGCCCGTGTACCCAAAGGTACTTGGAGAATCAAAGTAAATTCCGTCGATATCGTGTTCACAAAGCTCCTGGGCTACCGTGCGGATGCTCTCCCGGTAGAGGTCGCCCGTCGTGCACAGCTTTTGCAGAGGCGTCATCCACCCGATGTGTTCATATGTTCCGTAGGGCTTGCCATCCGGCCCCCGCAACACCCAGTCGGCGTACTGCGGATGCTTTTTGACGTAATCCTCCGTCAGCATGATGGGCACCCCGTATCCTGTGTAGCAATACAGACGCACCCCTAATCGGCGGCACTCCCGCGACACCTCGTCGAGCAGATCCCGGTTTCCCAACTCCTCGTGAACAGGAAAAACCTTGCTTGGAAAATACGCCCAGTAGCCAATCGGCTGAAACCGCAGCAGGTTTCCGCCAAGCTCAACAACTGTTGCGAGCAGCCGCTGGGCATCGAACTCCTTCATGTGCGGATAGACGGGCGGGGAGTAGCCATCAAAATAAACCGCTTGCGAGTAACGCAACCAGCTTGGGATTTGGAATTGATTATTTATATTCACCGCCGGGTCTTCCGCCCGGCTCGGCGCGGCGCTCGCGTTGAAACCTTCTACCCGCAGTCCCGTCAATGTTCCCAATCCCACGGCGGTGTTCTTCAAAAATGCCCTTCGCTCCACACCTCAACTCCTCTGGTTTTGAATTCGCGGTATTTCTTTGTGAAGGCAGTGAGTTGGGACGGCTTGCTGCCATGATCCCATCGCTCATGATTTCTGGGCCAATTAGGCCTGCGTCCCTTCCGCCTGCTCCTTCAGACGGGGGTACAAAGCTAAGGCATTGTTTCGAAAAATCTGTTGGCCGATTCGCAACGCATCATCTTCAGCAAGCTCTCCGCGGTCTACTTTCTCGCTTAAAACCTCCGCCCAGCATCGCCGGGTTAGCTCCGTCTCACCGTAGATCCCTTCGGCATCCATGTCGTCGCCACCCCACGTAATGCGGTCGGAAGGCATCACCTCCAGCCACTCGGCAAACGCTCTCTTGGCCATCGTATAACTGATTGCGGGGAGCCATACTCCGTTGAGCCACACATGTCTTCCAAACTTATTTCCGATAGCTCCACTTTCGCGGACCCACGGATAACCGCCGTGGAACAATTCGAATTTCGTCTGCGGATTCGCTTCGATCAGATTCACGAGGAGCATTGGGTTGGACCCTTGAATGCGTGCATCACCGGTGTGGATTTGAAAGGGCATGTCATATTTGGCGCTGAACTCGGTCAGACGCCACATGATAAAGTCTTCGAACACCTTGGCTTCTTCCGCACCGAGATCCGACCGGGACCGGCCAAAGGCCCGCGCTGCTCTCTCCTTAGGAACATTCTCAAAATAAAGCGTGCGAGCGTACGCGATAGTTGTTTTAAGACATACAGAATCTCCTTTTTTGGCGTCCATAAACATGCGCTCAATCAAGACCAAGTAGTCGTCCAGGGAATTCATGGGTACGCCGCGCTGCCGCGCATATAAATAGGGATTATCGAAGTTGCCCCGAATTTCTCCGTTGTGATTACCTTCAAAGTACTCCGACGGATGAAATCCCCAGACGAGCGGCGTCACATTGAAGGTCAGAAATTCAAACGGATAGTCCGCGTGGAAATCGAATCGCTTCCAAAAGCGATCGCAGATGATGAATTGAATATTGGCTCGTTTCTGGAGAACATGATCTAACCACCTACGGTCCCGGTAGTTGTTAAAAATGCGCTGATCAATCTCGGCCGCCTGGGCGTCGGTGATATGGTCAAAATCGACGTGGTAAAGATCACGAAAGGCTAACCACATATAGCGATAGAAGTCGGCGGCGCGAACGTTGTCGAAGTCTTGCTTCGCTTGCTGCCACCACTCTTCGAACTTCTCTCCCGATTTCCACGGAGTTATGGACTTAATACGCTCGAGATAGCTGCTCCTCCACAGTCCGCACAAATTGACGCCACGGCCTCGTGCTGTCTCAACATACGCGGGGAGCTGGTCAAATGTCTGCAAATGTTCGTGCGTATCGATGGAACGGACGGAATCGATGGACTTTTTAATTCTGTAATAGGAAGAATTCTTTCCGGCGTCAAGCTCCGTCCAAGGACGATTAAAAGCATGGTTTCCACCGGTATTTTGAGGACTTCCTGCAAGTTTGGCGGCGGTGAAGTTCCAAGCGGTCAGTGCTCCTGTGCTTGCTGCTATTTTCCTCGCAAATAATCGTCGATCCATATAAGAGCCGTTTTAGAGCCTTTCGTTTTAAACTTGAATGCGCGCGCAACAATGTCAAGCGAGCGCCAAATGCACGACTTCAGCGATGTGAAGGGAAGGAATTGTTGCGACGGCGTACCCATCCTCAAGCCGGAATGGCGCGGAGCGGCCGGCACGCATCAGCCGCATCCCTTTGGGTTGCCGCCCCTCAGGAATCTGTAGGCTCACCTCAACCTCAGAAACTGAGACGTAGTCCTGCCTCATTCTGCCCGCCGCCGCGCTCTTGAATCCGACATCTCCCAAAATCCACAACACTAAATCCTTATTACTCGCCTGTCGTAAAACACCATAGACCCCTCGCGGCGCCTTCAGCTTGAATGGTAGCGGCGCGTTTCCGCCAAGGTATTGAATGATCGAACTCAGCATCTCTCTCACCGATGCAACTTGGCTCGCCGGATAATATGCCTCTAAGCTGCCACTGATATAAACAGTCTTGCCCTTGCCGTACCGATTCACGACGATCGCAGGTCCTCGCGATTCCTTTGTTGCCAAGTTCCAGCAATCTGCGATCACTTCGGTGTCATCGGCTGTTTTCACCGGAATGATCCGGCTGTCCCCAAACGCCAGAGCGCCTGCCGCGAAGGTCCCTAATGCCGCATGTTGCCGCCTTACCCGGTAGTAACACTCCAACTGGCTCCCCAGCGCCTCTCCATTCATCTCCACGCCCAACACGTCTTTGAGCGCCCCGCCGTCACGCCGCATTCTGCCTTTTGCGTCATAAAGCCCCGTGTCGTATGTCGCCAGCAAGCTTCCGCCGTTCTTCACCCATTCCCGCAGCTTTCCGGCGTCACCGTCCGAAATGCCGGATGCACCACACAGCGCAATCACCCGTTGATTTCTCAGCCACTCTTCGCTCATCTCGGTACTTGGGTTTACGTCAAAGCTAATCCTCGCATCCAGCATCGCCAGCACCATGCCTTCGCTCATCAGCATGTTCCAACTTGATCCTCGCGCCTGCCACCGCTGCTGTGACTCCCATGTGGGGACAATGGAAAGGTAGGCCACCGGCGTGCTGTCCCGGTGAATTTCTTCCACACGCTTCATTACGTTGAATACTTCCTTCGCCGGCTCCAGGCTCCCGCTCCCAATTCCGTAATAAAGCCGGTTCGCTACGGCATAAAGTGGAGAGTTGCCGCAAGCCAGATTTGTGAACCCTTCCATACGGATTTCATCCCCATCTTCCAGGTCCGTCTCGTTAATGACCCATGGCTTTTCGTTTGGAGGCTCGCCAAACCAGGTCAATGCGTAACTGCCCATGTACATCTGCGCCAGCTTTTTGTAGGGTCTTACCATTGACGCCCCCATCATTCCTGTAACGAGACGATGAAAGGTGTCTTCGCTGGCCTCCACCATGAAACCCTCTGGGACTCTATACTGATTGGGAATCGCGGTTCCTATCCACGCGCCGTCATGGCAAAGCATGAACTTGCCGCTGCCGTGAATGGTTTTCCGGAAATCCAGCAAATCCTCCTTCGTCAGTTCATTCGCCCAGTGGTACCATGCGCTGAGCGCTTCCATGTCCGCGTCAGCCGGAATTTGCCTCCACTCGAAAGGCAATCCGTTCGGCGTGTGTTTCTTCACAAATCCGGCAAGCTGCTCCAGGCTCATTCCGCTGAATTTTCTGAAGCCTGCCCGGCAGGAATCACAAAAGCAGATTCCCGTATAACCGAAGGAGCTCGGCGCATCGAAATAGACGCCTTCGATATCATGCTCACAGAGTTCCCTAACCACAGTTCGAATCGCCGCGCGATAGGTGTCTCCCGTCGTGCAGAGTCTTTGCAGAGGCGGAGTCTCTCCGATATGACCATAACTCCCATATGGCCTGCCGTCTGGACCGCGCAACACCCAATCCGCATAACGTGGATTTTTATCGTTCAGCCAGGAGGGGGGCAATGGATGGCCATAGCCCGTGTAGCAAAACTGGTGCACGCCTGACCTATGGCATTCGCGCGACACTTCGTCGATGAGGTCGCGACTCCCCAGCTCAGGATGGACGGCAAATGCCTTGCTTGGGTAATAAGCCCAATGCCCGATGGGCTGAAACCGCAGAGCGTTCCCATCCAACTTCTTCACCGTCTCAAGAAGCTTCTGGGCGTCAAATTCTTTTATGTGTGGCGAAACTGGAGCAGAGTAGCCGTCGAAGTAAACCGCTTGGGCGTAACGCAGCCAATCGGGCGTTTCATAATGATCTGTGATAATGGGACGGTCGCCCGCCGCGCCCATCTGATTGGGTTCGGCCTGGATGCGCGTAGTCTTGAGTCTCAGACCCGCCGCCGTGCCTAATCCAACCGCCGTCTCTTTGAGGAAGGTTCTTCTTCGCATCTGGCTTCCGGCCTCCGAAATCGAACTTATGCGCTTAATGGAATGCGCTACACGTCGGCTGTTGAAGCGCGCAAAAGCTCAATTTGTCATTTTCGAACGAATAACTGATATACCATATAAAGAGAATTCGTCAAGAGAAAAAACGGCGCAGCTCTGAGCGGTGGAACCCAGGAATTGGCGGCCTCAGGCGCCATCTTTCGCCGCACCATCGTTTCGCACGATGGATAAAGTCATTACAAACTCTTTAAGCTACATAGTGAAAGCCGACTACGGCCAGACAGTAAGAAGAACATTTCCGTGACAAAGCAGCAGAGAAGCTTTGGACGTCTAACCCACAACCCGCCTGGCACCAGGCAGCATGATTTTACAAAAGTCATCCCGCTGGCAGTTCTAAGCTTGTGTTACATTTGATATGTCACTGTATCGAGGTGGCATGCTCGGCTTTTTAGATTTGTATCAAGGGTTCTGTGGTTAAAGATCTGCCTCTTTTTCAAAATTACAAATCTAAGATTAGAAAGATCGTTTTTACAACCGCCCGTCATTGGGGTTGCAAAAAAGTGGCGAAGCCTTTACGTTTCTAAAGTAGGATTTTGCCGATGAATACGTTGTAAGTGGGAAATGAAAGGTTCAAAAAAAAGAGATGACACCCCAGGACGCTGGATTAGGTGGCATTGACGAACTCACGCAGGCCGAAGGTGGCGAATTGCCAGAGCGCGATGTGAAGCATTTGTTGACGCTGGAGGAGTTGGGCAACCTGGCCAAAGGCGAGGGTAAACCTGCCGAAACCCTCCTCAACGTAGTCGCACTCATTGCCAAGCGATTTGGAACCAACGTCTGTTCAGCTTATTTGCTCGAGCCGGACCGGGCCAACCTAGTGCTGGCGGCCACAGTCGGGCTGCGTCCGCAGTGCATTGGAACGCTTCGCATGGCGGTCCACGAAGGCCTGGTAGGTCTAGTGGCCGAGCAGGTGCGCCCGGTGGCGGTTGAGCAGGTTAGAAACCATCCGCGTTTCAAATACTTCAAAGATTCCGGCGAAGACGCTTACCAATCCTTCCTGGGCGTTCCGCTCATCAACCGCGGGGTGTTGCAAGGCGTGTTGGTAGTGCAAACAATTGAGCCGCGCACATTCTCTGACGACGAAGTGCGGATGCTGACCGAGCTCGCGGCTGAGGTTGCGCCTGCGGTAAGCGAGGCGCGCACCCTTGACCGCTTCATTGCTCCCGTGCAAGAGCGGTTGTGGTCGCTCGCGCGTAACCTCTGGTGGAGTTGGGATGCGAATTCAACCGCTTTGTTCCGCGACCTTGACCCGGTGCGATGGAGGGAGCTGAACCACAACCCTATCTCGCTGCTGAGCGAGATTTCCCTTCCCGAAATCGAGCGGCGCGCGGAGAATTTGGCGCTGCACAGCCGCATCAACTATGCCTACCACCGCCAGCGGGAATACCTGGAGGCGGACCGCACCTGGGGCGCAAGATACGCGGCGGTCTTGCGGCCGCGCCCGGTTGCCTATTTCTCCGCTGAGTTCGGGCTGCACGAGTCCGTGCCGGTGTACTCGGGCGGGCTCGGTATTCTCGCGGGCGACCACATCAAGAGCGCATCTGACTTGGATATTCCGCTTACCGGCGTCGGGCTGTTTTACGGCCAGGGCTATTTCCGGCAGCGCCTCAACCGCGAGGGATGGCAGCAGGAAGAATATATCAAGACCGAGGCCAGCGAGCAGCCGATGGAGCTTGCCATCGGAACTGGCGGCGAGCCGGTAATGGTGCAGATCGAAACGCGCGGCGGCGTGATCCGGGCGAAAGTGTGGCGCATGAAGGTGGGGCGCCGCGACCTGCTGCTGCTCGATTCCAACGTGGAAGGAAACGCTCCCGAAGATTGCGAGCTAACCTCGCGGCTGTATGGCGGCGACGGGCGCATCCGCATCCGCCAGGAACTGCTGCTAGGTGTGGGTGGCTTCCGCGCTTTGCGGGCGATGGGAATAACGCCCGGCGTGCTTCATCTCAATGAAGGTCACAGCGGATTTGCGGTGCTCGAAGCAATCCGCGACCGGATGCACGAAGAAGGCCTGGGCTTTGACGAAGCGGCGGCGCGCGTGGCGCGCGAAGTGGTGTTTACCACGCACACGCCCGTACCTGCAGGGCACGACCGTTTTGGCCCCAACTTGATCGACGAGCATCTTGGACCGCTGCGCGAAAACCTGGGCATTTCACACGACGCACTGATGGCGCTCGGGCGAGTGACTCCTGGCGACCCGCACGAGTCGTTTTGCATGACGGTGCTCGGCCTCAAGCTCTCGCGGCGCGCCAACGCCGTCTCCGCGCTGCATGGCAAAGTGACGCGCGCCATGTGGTCGGGACTGTATCCCGGCAAGACGGAAGACCTCACGCCCATCGGCCACATCACCAACGGCGTTCACTTGCATACCTGGCTCGCGCCGCAAATGTTTCAGCTTTACGAGCGGCACTTGGAGGCGGGCTGGCACGAGCAGAGCGGCCAGCCGCGCATCTGGGAAGCGATTGAAAACGTTGACGGCGGCGAGCTCTGGGAAGCGCACCTGAGCTTGAAAGCGCGGTTGATTGAATTTGTGCGCCTGCGCGCCGTGGAACAGGCGGAGCGGCGCGGCGAGCCTCCCGAAACCCTGCGGCAGCTTGGCCGCCTTCTCAGTCCAGACGCTCTCACCATCGGCTTTGCGCGCCGCTTTGCCACCTATAAGCGAGCCAACCTGATTCTGTCCGACCTCGAAAGACTCTCTTCGATGGTGAACGACCCCAAGCGTCCAGTGCAATTTGTTTTCGCCGGCAAAGCTCATCCGCGCGACGAACCCGGCAAACGGATGCTGCAGCAGATTGCGGACCTGATGCGCCAACCGCGGTTTGCCGATAAGTTCGTCTTCGTTGAAGACTACGACATCAATGTTGGGCGGTATCTGGTGCAAGGCGTGGACGTGTGGCTGAACAATCCCCGGCGGCCTTTTGAGGCTTCAGGCACGAGTGGCATGAAGGTAGTCTTGAACGGCGGCCTAAACCTCTCCGTGCTCGATGGCTGGTGGGCTGAAGCTTACGACGGGCTCAACGGATTCGCCATTGGCAATGGCAGGACCCACTCCAACATCGATCTTCAGGACGGGCGCGACGGAGACGACTTGCTGCGGGTGCTGGGCGACGAGGTGATCCCGCTCTACTATCAGCGCGATCAAACCGGGTTGCCTGTGTTGTGGATCAAACGCATGAAGCGAGCTATCCGCACGCTGGGCTGGCGCTTCAACGCCGACCGCATGGTGATGGATTACGCGCTGAATTGTTACATCCCCGCCGCGGGCGGCACGTCCACCGACGTGCGGCCAACAGCGTGAGCGGTGGCCCCTTGCAGGCTTTGGCCGCCGGTTTTCAAATTGTACAATCCGGCGGCGAGACGCCGCTGCATTTGGCGCGCGAATCGCGCTGCCCTTCCCATTCCTCGTCTTCTCCCTCGGAGAGGACGGCGAACGGAGCTAGCCGGGTGGCGCCTCCGACCTTAAGCCTGCCACCATAAGCGACAGTTGATATAAATGGGATGTGTAAGATAAGTAAGATAACACCTCTATTCAACGGACCTCCCCTTAATTTCTTAAAGCCCGGCAACACTACCGCAACTTTCACTCCTTAGCTGTGTTTAATCTGGCAAGCAGAGTGACGCGAGCGCAGCGTCAGATGACGCGCCATCACAAGCCGGCGGCGGGGCCGGCATATTGTCACACAGACTGGCGAATCCTAGAAGATGCAATTTATCTTCACGGGCAGCCGTCTGTCTAAATCACGCCGGCGGCTGTTCTCGCTACAGAGCAGGACGCGCCGTCCCGGCGAGGCTCCGCCGGAATCCAAATTTCCACCGGACGGGAAAGCCATCCCAACACACGATGCCGGGCGGGCACCAAGCCGCCAGGCGTCACAACTTCACAGGAGATAAAATATATGAAGAACAAAATGTGGATGAACTATGTGCTTTGCTGCATGGTGCTGGTCTTCGGATGCGCATGCGCTTTCGGAGACAACATCAGCCTTAGTCAGGATCCGGATGCCGGCTTCACCTTTTCCAGCACGTCGCCCGCAAGCTCAACGGTGGACATCAGCATCTTTGGGAACATCTCGTCGAGCGCAGTCCTTACGACAAACAGCGGATCGTCGCTCGGCAAGTTCTCTATTGCGGCCATTGCCTCCGCCCAGCCGCTCACGATGTCGCTCGCGCATCCGCCTTCGGTGAATCCGAATATGTGGTTGATTTCGGGCGGCCCGCTTCGCTTCACCTTCAAAGATGGGTCTAACACGCTGAGGGGATATCTTCGTCTTGTGGACCTGGCACAGGCGCCGGGCGGCGGATTGACGGCTAACCTCAACGACACGCTCGCCGTGAACCTGCACCACCTTACGGGGACTCTGGCGCCGGATTTCGACCCCGGCGCAATCGTTAACATCACGCTTGACTTACCTACGTCAGAACGCCTGGCCTGCCTGCTGGGTATGCCTCCGGCCACAGCATCCCCCGCGTGCCCGGCGTCTGGCCCGTTGTCCATCACAGCGGATTTTGATCACGGATCGGTGGACGCAGCCCCCACTCCTGAACCGGCTTCGCTCAGCTTATTTGGGTTGGGTTTGTTTGGATTGGCCTTGGTTTTCCGCCGCCGTCTGAAGGCGATGGCTCACTAGGGTGTTCGAGTTATAGCGGCGGCCCTTACAAGTTTCGGCCGCCGCTACAACTGAGTTATCCTGCGCCGCCGGCAAGTTTCCCAATCAGGCTAAACAACGGGAGGTACATCGAAATCACCACGCCGCCGACAACGATACCCAGGAAAACAATGATCATTGGCTCCATGGCGGTGAGGAGGTCTTTAACCGCAACATCCACTTCATCTTCGTAAAAATCAGCCACTTTTTGCAGCATGGCATCAAGTGCGCCCGTCTGCTCCCCAACTCCAATCATCTGCACAACCATGCTGGGAAAAACTTCGGTCGCTTTGAGAGGATCGACAATCGTCTGGCCGCCTTCGACCGCCCGGCGGACTTCAAGAAGCGCCGCCTCGATCACAGCATTTCCTGACGTGCGAGCCGTGATATCGAGCGCCTCCAGCATGGGCACACCGCTTGTAATCAGCGTCCCCAGCGTGCGGGTGAATCTGGCCACGGCGATTTTCCGCATGAGCATCCCGAGGACGGGAATTTTCAGAATCAGCCCGTCGATCATCATGCGGCCGCCAGGCGTGCGGTAGTATTGCCGGAGAGCCAAGCCCGCTCCAATCATCGCCAGAATAATCATCCAGGCAAAGCTTGCGATTCCGTGACTGAGGCCGATGACGATTCGCGTGGGCAACGGCAATGCCGAGCCGAGGCCGGCGAACAACGACGCAAAGATCGGAACGACCTTCCATAGAAGCAGGAAAATAACTCCGCCTGCGATCACCAATACAGCAACAGGATAGATCATCGCTGACTGTACGGCCCTCTTGAGCTTGACTGCTTTTTCAATGTAAGACGACAGGCGCCGCAGAATGCCATCAAGGATGCCGCCCGCTTCACCCGCTTCCACCATGTTCGTGTAAAGATGATCAAACGCCTTCGGATATAGCCGCATCGAATTGGCCAGCGTGGCGCCGCTTTCGACCGACTCACGAACCCCCCTCAAGACACCCGCGAAGTTCTTATTCGGCTGCTGGGAGGCCAGAATCTCAAGGCACTGCACCAGCGGCAGGCCCGCATCGATCATCACCGAAAACTGCCGTGTGAATATGGCCAGGTCTTTGGCCTTTACTCC
Organism: Terriglobia bacterium; assembly: GCA_035945615.1. Taxonomy (GTDB): domain Bacteria; phylum Acidobacteriota; class Terriglobia; order UBA7540; family UBA7540; genus RH2-MAG17b. The sequence continues at coordinate 664 of DASZAA010000017.1, read as the reverse complement.
GCCTGACTTGCGCGTCTTCGTTTCAGAGGCAGCGCGCGTTCTTTCCTCCCCGGCTTTTGAGGGAGCCGGCCCGCGCATCAGATTTCCAGCGCCTCCCGGAAGCGAGACGCCCGTTCCGCCGAGTGAGCGGGGCCGGTTCGCAGCCGTGGGTAGTTGGGATGTAGGCATGGCTTTCATTCCTTTCTTCTATGCAAAGCAGCCCATCATTCGTTGTAGCGTCGGTGTCTCGCTGCCAGTTCTTGTTAATAAAGACCGGCGGCCAGAGACCGCTCCTACAGCGACCGACGCGGTTGGCACTTTTCCGGCGGATCAAAGCCGCGCCTCCATGATTGCCTAACCAGCCTTCGTGAATACCCAGGTGTTAGCGCCTGAGCGGCGTCAGCCCGGACGATGGGCGAAGGCCCGACACCGGGGCGGCCGGCGCGCCGCGATTGATCATGTCCTGCAATTCGTCCGGGTTGCTCGATCTTGCGAGCGCGGTTTCGAGTGGAATCAAACCTTTCTGATAAAGAGCCAGCAAAGACTGATTAAAGGTTTGCATTCCGAACTTTTCCTGTCCCGACTGCATGGCGGAGTAAATCTGGTGGATTTTGTCTTCGCGGATTAAATTCCGCACCGCGGGATTTGGAATCAGGATTTCCATGGCCATCACTCGCCCTCTTCC
>DASZAA010000016.1:0-8278 GCA_035945615.1 Terriglobia bacterium | reverse complement strand
CCGCTCGTGATGTCATGGAAGGCGGCGCTTGTAGCCACGGCTGGGGCGTAGATCAGAGAGTTCAGGAACCCGACGGGCTTTCCCAGCTTCTGATTCATGCGAGCAATGAGCGCAGCCCAAAGCGGGGAGACGGCGCTGGTACCGCCCACCACTTCTCCCTGGCCGTCGGAATACACGTTATAACCTGTATTGGGGTCAGCGTCTCCTGCGACATCCGGGACGCCCCGCCCCACATTGTGGCCTGGGTTTATGGATGGAGGGACGTTAGCCTTGGATTGCCATGCGGGAAGAGGAAAGACATCACTGATTCCACCGCCTGAAGCGCCGCCGTTTGCGCCGTCGTTCCAAACCACTTCGCTTGAGATCGTGCTGCCTGACGAATTGAGCGTCGTGCCGCCGCAGGCGAGCACATACGGGCTGGAGGCCGGGAAATCAACATGCGCGAGGCCATCATCAACTTCATCGCGCGACCCGTCATCGCCCGATGCCACGCATACGGTGATGCCCATGGCCGCGGCAGCCTGCAGCGCGTCATTCACCGCCGTCATGGCTTGGGGTGTCCAGGTTAATTGGCCCTCGGGATATCCCCAGCTCACCGATAAAACCGACGGATTGTGCACGCTATCGTGTACCGCCGTCGTCAGCGCGTCCACCCAGCCGCGTTCGGTGAAATTGGAAAAGTAGACCACGATGCTCGCGCCGGGCGCAGCGCCGCCTGCCACTTCGATATCCAAATCAACTTCAGAATCGGGGCTATCCCCTCCGGGAGAGGGCTGATTCTGCACGCCGTCAACGGAAACCGCAGTCACCGAAGGCTCTGGAATGCCCAGTTGAGAAAAATAGGTTTGCAGGTCCGATTGAGTGTAACCCCCGCCAAACTCCAAGATACCAATGCACTGCCCCTTGCCATCTGTGCCCGCAGGAAAGTTATAGAGGGAAGCTACCTGGCTGGGTGTGTATGCCGGCGCTGCCTGCCGGGTCGTCGCGCCCAGATTTGGCTGCCGGCGGCGCATACGCGGGCGCGCTTGACGCCGGTTATCAAGGCCAAACACGCCTTGGACAATGCCGCTGAGGTCCTCTGGCACAGAGATGTCGCCGCTGCGGCCGCGGTAGGTGTCGCCTTCGTGCTCGTAAAGCGCCATCTGAACGCCAAAGGCCTCCGCAAGCTGCGCAACGGTTCCTGCCAGCACAACGGTACGCCGCGGCAAACTCACCTGCATCACCGTCAGGTTGTGTATGTGCGCAAAAGCCTCTACTTTTTGAACATCCTTGGGATCGGCACCGTAAGCTTTCTCGAATTCCTCGCGGCTCAGATATTGCCGGTCCTTGGGTTGCACCGGCTTAAGCGCGTTTGAAGATTGGATGGCTTTGTACGACCGCCTTGGCCGCAGCAGGACAGAAACCTCGATCCGCTCATCGGGGGACGGCGTTCCCACTTCTCTCGCCCCCGGCAAAGGCTTGCGTCCGCTGCCGGAAACAGAAATGCGTTTGTTCGTCATGGTCCATGCCTTTCTTCATACGGGCGAATACACTGTCCCCGCTATGGATTTACATGGGAAGTTCGAGGGTCTTCTTAGATGCAGAATACGCGATAAAGGGGTTGCTGTCAAGGTAATAATAGTGCAGGTCAATTTTTGTAACGGCGGCCAAGGGGAGAACTTTCGCTCGACGCGCTGCCCGGAGGGGTCTCAAGCGTGCCGCTGGGCATGGCGCCCGGCCACGGACCAAGACCGAAGAAGGTCTCCCAGACCAGCTTGCTCGTCTCCAGCAGCCACGTTTTGGCGTAAACCCGTTTCCGCCACCACCCTCGCGGCTCAAACGACCCATCCGCGACCCCATCAACGTTTAATTTGACCGGCGAATTCGCTTTCGCAAGTTCTGCTCGCCAGATGCGCCCAGCGCGGCGGCTATGAAAGTTGGACGTGACGATGACGACGCTGGTCCATCCTATGGCTTTCAGGCATTCTTCGATAGCGTGCGCCTCTTCAATAGTTGAATCCGCGCTGGAAACGCAGTAAAAGATTCGCGCCGCTACTGCCGGCCCGAAATGCTTCGTGAAGTAATCATTTGCTTCAGCAGGGATGCTCTCGCCCCAATAGCCCTTGGGAGGAATACTTACGATCACGTTGTCTACAATGCCGCTCTTGAGCAGTCGCACGGCTTCCGAAGTGCGAGCGAGGACGCCGGCAATCGATCCGTTGAGCGCCACCGCCACCTGCGCATGCGCGGGCAGAGGACCGGAGCGCACCAGCAACTCGCCTCCAAAGCGAAGGACCGCAGCTAACAAACACGCAATAACTACGGCCGCGACCCCAACCTTCATAGGCCATCGCGACGGGCGATGTTCACCGTGCTCCAAGCTCTTTTTCACCTAGCCTGCATACTTGTCCGGCAGGTTCTCGCGAGGGCGGCCTCAAATTGTGCGGTGATCGCGCTCCAGCTATAGTTTTGCTCAACGAGGAGCCGCGCCGCGCTTCCCAACCTGGATCGCTCCGAAGAATCATTGAGCAGCCGCACAACCTGATGGGCAAACTCCACCGGGGCGTCCGCCAGGAGAATATTCTTGCCCTGCTCAACCGGCAACCCTTCTGCGCCGATTGAGGTTGAGACCACGGCCTTGCCCATGGCCATTGCCTCAAATATCTTCAATCTTGTTCCGCTGCCGACCCTGAGAGGAACAACATAAACGGCTCCCCGGTGAACGTAAGGCCTGATGTCGTCGACCCTTCCGGTGACGCTAACTCTCGGAGTTCTCGCCGCAAGAGCACACAGCACCGCCGACGGATTGCGGCCAATGATTTCCAGTTGCACGTCGGGAGCCGCTGCCTGAATGCGCGGCAGGATTTCCGCGATGAAAAATGTAATCCCGTCTTCGTTCGCCATCCAATCCATCGATCCGGAGAAAACGAGACGATTTGGGAATTCGGCTCCTGGGGCGGGCCGAAAGTATTCGGTGTCGACTCCTGTCGGAATGACGGCAATCTTCTCGGGGCTGATGAATTTAGAGAAATAATCCCGGTCGAACTCCGAGACCGTGAGAACCTGATCCGCTTGCGTAAGATAAGATCGCTCCAGGCGCTCCATTTTTTGGTATTCCCTCCAGCAGACCGCTTTCCATAACGGGTTGCGCGCCACCCGATAGTGCCGCTCCCAGATAAGGGCCTCCACGTTGTGTGTGAACAGGACCTTGGGGGATTGGATGTCCCACGGGATGACGCCGCCGGCGACAATAAAATCACAAACAATCACGTCATATTTGTCTTGATCGAGGAGCTTTCGGAGGCGTTGCGCAACTCGCGGTTGCGAGTATTTAGCGACGGAATAGGGCAGCGGCGACATGCTGTGGCGGGCGTACAACATGGCCTCGGCAAAACGCTTCGCTGGAGGAATCTTTAACGGATAGCACTCCACCTGATGAAACAAATCCTTGAGCTGGGAATGCGCGTCGTCCGGCTCTTCGGCGTAGTGGGTGAAGAGGGTAACCTCGTGCGAGCGGGCCAGTTCTTTGAGAATGTTGTAGCTGCGAATCTTGCCCCCCGAATCGAGCGGAACAAGCCCTCCGGCTTTCACCCAGAGAATCTTCATGGCCGCGCCTACCAGCAGATTCCCTCGTAGGAAGGGTACGCATCGGGGCGGCGGTCTTTTTCAAGATTAACCAAGTCAAGCACCTTCTGATCCGAGCGAAGGTGCGCCTGAATCATCTCCTTCTTCGCGCCACGATTGCCCACAACGATAAGCTCCGCCGATTCGATCACCTCTTTCATCTCCGAACATAGAAGCGAGCCGATATGGGGGATCACTTCCTCGATGTATTGGCGGTTCGCTCCGGCCAGCCGTCCCAGCGCCACGTTCGGGTCCCAAATTTTGATTTGGCAGCCCTCGCCGAGCAGCCGTTTCACCAGCTTCACCTGCGGGCTTTCGCGTAAATCATCCGTTCCAGCTTTGAAACTGAGACCCAGCAATCCGATTTTTTTCTTGCCCGTATGAAGAATTAGATCCACGGCGCGCTCGATGTGCTCCTGATTGCTCACGAGTAGAGAATCAAGTAGTGGAAGGCGCAAATCCTGCTCCTTTGAGCAATAAACCAGCGCGCGCACATCTTTAGGAAGGCATGACCCGCCAAAAGCAAACCCCGGAAATAGATACGCGGGCGACACATTAAGCCGCGTGTCGGAGGTGAAAATCTCGGCCATCTCCTCCGCGTCCACTCCCAGGCGTTTGGCGACAGCGCCCATTTCGTTGGCGAAGCTCACTTTGACGGCATGAAAAGCGTTGCTGGCGTATTTCACCATCTCCGCCACGCGGATCGAAGTTTCAAAAATGCGGCCGGGTGTCCAGTCGTAAAGCTCGCGGATGAGGGCAAGCTGCTCCGGCTTTTGCGCGCCCAGGATGGTGTAAGGCGGCTGGAAAAAGTCTGCAATTGCAGTGCCCTCGCGCATGAATTCGGGGTTATAGATTACATAAAAATCCTCTCCGGCGCGTTTGCCGCTGGCGGCCTCAAGCGCCGGGATCACAATGGATTCGGTGCTGCCGGGAAGGATGGTGCTGCGCGCCACGACGTGGTGAGGGCTAGTCTTCTGGCCAAGCGCCTGGCCGATTTCCCGGCTCACGTGCTCAATGTGGCCGAGGTCCAGCTTTCCATTTGATTGGCTCGGCGTGCCCACGCAAACAAACGATATTTCCGTCTCCTCAACAGCCGCCGCAACGTTGGTGGTGGCGCGTAGACGCTCCGCAGCGAAGCCCTCCGCAATCAGGTCTTCCATGCGTTCTTCGATAATGGGCGAGTGGCCAGAATTGATAGCGTCCACCTTGGCGAGGTTCACGTCTACACCCACCACGCGGTTGCCCTTGTGCGCGAAACAGGCGGCCATCACGGAGCCGACATAGCCAAGCCCGAAAATGCTGATGGAACGAGAAGTCATAGGTTTGTGCTCTTCTCCTTATTTGCTGACCTGCTTCGCGCCCGAACTCGCAGAGAAATAAGAACAAGACGCAAAAAAGGCAGTATAGCATCCTGCGAGTTGCGGGGGCGCGGCGAATGGAAAGCTGCAGTGTTAGTCCGAATTATTCACGAAATGACTGCCTTTGTGGGGGGCGCGGGGTTTCAACCCCGCCGAACACGCTAATCTGTATATTTTCTCGTTTCGCTACGGGCGGCTTGCTCGGGCAAGCCGCCCGTAGCACGAAACATAGGAATTCAGTTGAACGTGAGTAACGGCGCGGTTAAAACCGCGCCCCTAATTGTAAAACCGGGCTTCGTGAATAAATCGGGTTAGGTTATAGCGGTGGCCTCTGGCCACCGGTTTTTTATAAAATGGTGGCCGCAACCTGTAAGCTGCTGCCGTCACAATAGATTACATTCGCGTTAAGTGCGTTCTGATAACCCCGATAAAAAGTTTCGATTGGCGCTAAAAGCGTTTCCCGGATAAGTTGGGAAGCGGGGCCATAAACCAAGATGAGCACTAATATCGACCACATTCCCGAGAGGGAGCCGGAAAAAACCGGGCACGCGATCTCTTCTCAGGTCGAATTGTTGCACCGGGTGAGTGGCGTCATCAGTTCCGACCTGACGCTCGAAGAAATGCTGGAGGATTTAATCGGGCTGGTGGTTGAGATCACGAACTGCGACGCCTGCATGGTTTATCTGCCTGACCTATCCACGGGGGAGATTGTGCTGCGTGCGTCGCAGTTGCCCCACTCGGCCGAGATCGGAGCGATCCGGATGAAAAAGGGCGAAGGCATCACCGGTTGGGTGGCCGAACATAATTCCGTGGTGGCAATTTCCTCGCGCGCCTCCGAAGACCGGCGATTCAAGCGGTTTCCGGCGCTTGTGGAAGACACCTATGAGGCTTTCCTTTCCGTGCCACTGCTGAGCGGCGGCGAGGTCATCGGCGTGATTAACGTCCACCACCGGGAGCCGCACATCCACGGCCCGGAGGAAATCAGCCTGCTCACATTCCTCGGCCAGCAGATGGGGGTGGCCATCGCAACCTTCCGCCTGATCGACGAAAAGACGCGACTCCAGGAAGAGACGCAGGAGATGAAGCGCCAGCTTGAAACCCGCAAGCTGGTGGAGCGCGCTAAGGGTATTTTGCAGGAGAAACACAACCTGACCGAGCGTGAAGCGTACCAACGGCTGCGGGATGAGAGCCGGAGGCTGAGGCGGCCCATGCGGGACCTAGCCGAAGCCGTGATGATGGCGGAAGACCTGGCGCAGAAAACCGCCAGGAGCGCGTCGCCCGCAGGCGCGCTGGATGACCCAGACGATGCCGCCTGAAAAACGCAGCGCCGCCCATAACCAAAACTTCTTCGACCTATTCAAGTTTTGAATTGGCTTTCGGGCCGTCATTTGGATTATCGTTAAATTGTTTGGACCCCCGACCGCGGTCCAAATCTTTAGCAACGATTGCTAGAGCGCAGCAAGGACCACGGTGTCCTCTTTGATTGTCACGCGAAAGGAGGACGCCGTTTTTGTCTCTACCCCTTCAAGAAATCGCCACCGAAGACGGGCTTTGTTTTCTACTGACGCCTAAAGAAAGCTTGGGCGTCCGTACCGAAACTCGGCGCGCGTCGCGCATCCCCCTCTCACCTCCCGGTCCCGGCGAACAATACCGCTTTCACCTGGATATGACGCAGTGCATCGGCTGCCGCTGCTGCGAGGTGGCCTGCAACGAGCAGAATAACAACCCATTCGATATCCGCTGGCGGCGCGTAGGCGAGATTGAGGGTGGATCGTATCCGATGACAGAGCGGCTCTATCTCTCGATGGGTTGCAATCACTGCCTTGAGCCTGCCTGCCTCATCGGGTGCCCTGTTGACGCCTACACCAAAGACGACGCCACGGGCCTGGTTTTTCACAGCGCGGATCAGTGCATCGGCTGTCAATACTGTACCTGGAATTGCCCTTACGGCGTGCCGCAATACAACCCAGAGCGGGGCGTGGTGGGGAAATGCGACATGTGCTACGGACGGCTCTCCGAGAGTCTGGAGCCTGCTTGCGTGAATGCGTGCCCGCAGGGAGCCATCCGTGTTGAAACGGTGAACATCAGTGAGTGGAAAGAACAATACCGCGAGTCGGCCAATGCACCCGGCTTGCCCGCGGCGGATCACACCATTTCAACCACGCGCATCACGCTGCCTGCAGACCTGCCCATCCAAATCGAGAAGGCCGACTCGCACCGCGTCCGGCCAGAGCAACCGCACGGGCCGCTTGTTCTCATGACGGTGCTGACGCAATTTTCAGTGGGCGCGCTGGCGAGCGTATGGCTGCTCTTGCTCGCCGGCAACTCGACGATGGCAAAGTTCGCGGCGCTGGCGGCGCTGGGTGTTGGGTTCCTTTCACTCGGAGCTTCAACTTTGCACCTGGGCCGTCCCGTTCACGCCTACCGCGCGCTGCGAATGTGGAAGCGTTCATGGCTCAGCCGCGAGGTACTGCTCTTCTCTCTCTTTTCGTTCGCCGCCTGCGTTTATGCCGCAGCGCTGTGGGCTCGACCGGTGACGAGCCTGGGCATGAGCGCCGGTAAGGTGGCCGGAGCATTGGCCGTGCTGCTCGGCCTCGCCGGCGTCACCGCCAGTGCCCGTATTTACATGGTTCCGGCTCGTCCGGCGTGGAACAGCCGGCACACCCTCGGAGAATTCTATTTGACGGGCCTGATGCTCGGCCCGCTCTTTGTTGCCGCGCTGGGCGAGCGCATGCTGCCCTTTGCGCTTATGGCGGCGCTGGCGGCGGCGGGCCAACTACTGAATCAGGGCCTCAAACTGCTTCGCTTGATTCGCTCGGACGAGTTTGAGCTTAAAGCCTCCGCTCGGCTGCTTTCAAAAGATTTGGAAAAGTTCTTTCTGCTGCGGTTCGCACTGCTCATCGCCGGAGGCGTTCTTTTGCCTCTCGCAGGGATGCCAGCGGTCGCGCTGGCGCTGGCTTTGATGGGTGAATTACTAGGCCGCTACCTTTTCTTTGTCAGCGTGGTGCCCAAAAACATGGCCGCGACTTTCATCGTAGGGGAAAGGAGAGTGGCATGAATTTCATGAGAATGCTCGGCCTCAGCACGCTCTCCGAAAAGTACGCCTATGGATATGATCCCCAGTTCGGCTACATGGCCGCGGAGAAAATCCCGGAACGTTGGATCAAAACCACGTGTGGTTACTGCTCGGTCGGATGCGGGATGCTGGTGGGCGTGCGCGACGGCCGGGCAGTGAGCGTGCGCGGCAATCCCGATCATCCGGTGAATCTCGGCAAGCTTTGCCCCAAAGGCCTCTCGGAACACTACACGCTTCAGGC
>DASZAA010000015.1:0-93053 GCA_035945615.1 Terriglobia bacterium | reverse complement strand
CATGCCCGTCTATTCCATGTGCGGCTGGTACTACGACAATGACCAGGACCTTTCCCGATTCAAGCGTCAGATTGTCGCTGCCGTCGAGCAGGGTTACAAAGCGGTGAAGATCAAAGTAGGGAGATATCCGCTCGACGACGATGTCCGGCGCATTCGGCTTGCGCGCGACGTTATTGGCAACGACCGGCGGTTGATGGTGGACGCGAACCAGGTATTCGATCGCAAGGAAGCGTTGCAACGTGGGAAGGTGTATCAGGAAATGGGTTGTTTCTGGTTGGAGGAACCGCTACCCCCGCAAGACATGGAAGGCTTTGCTTTGCTGGCTGAAGCGCTCGAGATGCGAATTGCCACCGGAGAGAATCTCAACACGAAGTATGCCTTCGCGGACCTGATTGCAAGACGAGGCGCCGACGTGGTCCAACCGGACAGTCGACGTGCTGGAGGGGTCTGTGAGTGGATGGAGATCGCTGCAATTGCCGATGGCTATGAGGTCAAGGTAGCGAGCCACGGAGGCGGCCCGACGGACCTTAACATGCTGCTGGCCATGCCCAATGCAATTTACATGGAAACAAGCGGGCCGCACCGCATGATTGACGGCGAAGTGTTGGCCCCCGAAGAACCTGGTATGAGCAGTGAGGTCAACGCTGACGAGATTCGTAAATACAAAGTCGGATGACGCCGGGTCGTGCAATAAGATGTGAGACAGCGCATGGAGTGAAAATGGTTCAAATGTCCGACAATGGTGTCACGCCTGAAGGTGGTGGGGTCCGCCTGCACCGCCGTCTTGGTCTGCTTAATGCCATTTCCATCAACATGTCAAACATGATTGGCATCGGCCCCTTCATCACCGTCCCGATCATCATTGGCACCATGGGCGGGCCGCAGAGCCTCGTCAGTTGGCTGGCCGGCGCCGTCCTAGCGATTGCGGATGGGCTCGTCATCGCAGAATTGGGAGCGGCGCTTCCTGGATCCGGCGGGACCTACGTCTTCCTCCGCGACAGCTACGGCCGCGAGCGCTGGGGAAGGCTGATGGCATGGCTATTCGCTTGGGAGTTTCTCTTCTTCGGTACCCTCGAGATTGCCTCCGGCACTATCGGCATGACCCAATATCTCAGCTACCTGTGGACAGGCCTCGCACAGCACCCATGGGGCATGAAGTTTATCGCTGCTGGCATCGCGCTGGGGACGATGGCGTCACTCTACCGCAAGATTGGGGATGTCGCCCGGCTGATGATGGTCTTGTGGATCGCCACCTTGGCGACCACGGGCTGGGTTATCGTTACGGGACTCCTAAAAATGAACCTCCACCTCGCGCTCAGCTTTCCGCACGGCGCGTTTAGCCCGGGTCTGTCATTCCTATTGGGTCTCGGAAACGGCACGGTTGTGGTGGTATACAACTTCCTCGGGTACTACCAAGTGTGTTATCTCGGTGACGAGGTGAAGCGGCCGGAAAGAACCATTCCGTACGCGGTGATCATTTCAATCATAGTTGTGGCGTTAATCGATTTTCTTATTTCATTTGGATTGATCTCGGTAGTGCCCTGGCGAGAGATGCTCCGTCCCGGGTCGCCCGCCAACCTGGCCGTTGCCTCCATATTCATGCGACGTGCTTACGGTAACTGGGCAGCCATTCTGCTGACTCTGATGATCCTTTTCACCGCGTATGCGTCCATCTTCGCGCTGATGTTGGGCTATTCGCGGATTCCGTTTGCCGCGGCACGCGACGGCGTCTTCTTCCGCTGGCTCGGCAAGTTGCATCCAAAAGGAGAGTTTCCCAATCGCTCGCTAGTTTTGGTCGGACTGTTGGCAGCCGTCGCTAGTTTTTTTAACCTCGCCGACATCATCACCGGCTTGGTCGTCGCGCGAATTCTCGTTCAGTTTGTTGGCCATACGATCGGTCTATTTGTGTTTCGCCATCGCGAGCCGGCCGCGAAGCTGCCATTCAAAATGTGGCTTTACCCTATACCAGCGATTGTTGCACTGGTTGGGTGGTTTTACATTTTTCTCAGTCCAATCTTGGGTCCGCACGGCTCAAGATATGCTATTTACGCCTTCAGTACCGTTGGAGCCGGCGTGATCTTCTATTTCGTTCTCGCGGCGAAGAGGCGGGAATGGCCGTACGCAACCTCCCAGCAGAAGCCGGTCGAGTAAATACCGCTTGAGAGTGGGAAACAATCAGTCTGTTTCGACACCGAAGTTATCTCCTCCTTCCGCTGTTATGTGAATCTTATTTACCTCGGGCCGTTCTCTGACAAGCCAAACGAGTTCGTACCCAGGAGTTCAGGTAGGAATTGGCTTCCCGACGAAGAAGTCAAAAGGTTTCCGGCAGGGCTTATCCCAGTAGCTTTAGCCTGAGGCCCAGTAACCAAGAAGTAGAGCATCTCACCTCACTTTGACGGTTTGTCGGCATACCACCCGCATGATCTGCGGCGAACCACGAGCAAGCTTAACGCGTTTAATAGCCAAGTGGAGGCTCTACGTGATCTCTACATCCCGATTCCTAAACGCTCGGCGATTGATTGCGGGAAGTCGAGCCGCCAGGGTGTGCGATCCTGTCGTGGATGTCTAAACTCGACCCCTTTGCAGTTAGTTGCTAAGGCCGACGAAGATTCCCACCAGATCATTCGTAACATAGCTGATTGTGGAAGCTAAGCCCAAGCCCTATTATTACGCAGAGTGGACGGTGACGAAGGCGATGGCCAGCCTCGGCATAACAAAGCCGCCCGCGAGGACGGTGACGGCGGCTGCGAGCTCGCGGGACACTGAAACCGCGCCGAGCCGATAAGGTCAGCAGGATAGCTGGGAGAACCAGAGCGGAGGAGAAACAACCGTGAATGCCGCTGTGCTACACAGTCTCGGAAGCGTGCCGCGTTGCGAATCGTTTCCGGAGCCTGCTGCGGGAGAAGGCGAAGTGGTCGTGGAAGTTCGCGCCGCCTCACTGAAGCCGGTTGACAGACAATTAGCCAGTGGCTCGCATTACGCGAGTCCGCGCAACCTGCCTGCGGTCTGCGGCACGGACGGGGTAGGCCTTCTCGGCGATGGCAGGCGGGTTTTCTTTGGAGGGGCACGGCCACCGTACGGCGCCATGGCGGAGCGCACCGCAGTATGTCGGGCGTTCACCTTTCCGGTTCCCGAAAGCTTAGATGACGAAACCGCTGCGGCCCTGCCCAACCCGGGCGTTTCCGCGTGGTTGTCGCTGGCATTTCGTGCCCGGCTGGCGCCGGGGGAGGACGTCTTGATTCTCGGAGCGACCGGAGTCACAGGCCGACTTGCCGTAAAGATTGCAAAGCTTCTGGACGCCGCCAGGGTGGTGGCCGCGGGGCGGAACCCTGAAGTGCTAAGCATGTTAAGCGGGCAAGGCGCTGACGCTACTATTCGTCTCGACCTGACTAGAGAGGATCTCGCCAAGGCCTTTACGCGCGCCGCCGGACGTTCGGGCTTCCAAGTGGTGATTGACTATGTCTGGGGTGAGCCAGCCGAGGCATTCATGGCCGCGGTGACGCGCCAAGAAATTGCCTTCGCCGGTTCCGAGACTCGCTACGTTCAGGTTGGCGAGAGTGCGGGGCCCTCCATCTTGCTTCCGGCGGCTGTGCTGCGCAGCACAGATCTGACAATAATGGGCACTGCGGGAATTCCACCTAGCGGGATTCTGGCCAGTGCTTTTCAGCAAGTTATGACGCATGCGGCCAGCGGAGAACTTCGGATCGACACCGAGCGGATTTCTCTGGCAGAGGTCGCAAGGGCTTGGCAAGGTGACCCGGCGGGACGCCGATGGGTAATCATCCCTAAGCTGGAGGGAGGGCATTAGAAGCCGGAAGTACGTTATCCGAGCCACGGCAAGCTGGGCGATCCTCACAGGCTTGTTCGCAGGAAGGCGGTTTCTGGGTCATGTTTGGCCTTGATTCCGGCAGCAGGCTTTTGTGCGATCATCGTGCGCCGCGCACGGATGGAAGACGAGTTCCTGAAGCGAAATTTGCCCGAAGGTATCTCTGGAACACCACAGCCGAATTAGCTGAGTTTTGGAACACTTTTGGTATAACGAGAACACGTTACCGGCCCGCCAGCGCAGTCGATCATCCGATTTAGCGCAGCCTCTGAAGTTCTCGATTTCTTTCACCTCTTCAAGGATGGCAAAAGACCTGGTCGCTCAACGGAAATGCGGTCCGGATTCCGCTGTTCTCAACCGGCGGCCTTGCGGACCAACTCGGCAGCCGCGAATACTGCACCGACCGATTCTTCCGCCGCAAGTTGAACCGGTGGCTGGCCGAAATAAGGACTCTCTGGCCGGAATGCCCCGCCGTTATTTCTAAAGATGGCGGGATGCTCATTCTTAGATCGTCGAAGAAAACTCCCGCCGTCTCCGCTGTAACCCCTCTGTAAACGCATGAGGATTTCTGCTTCGCAATATCGACATACACCCAACACCCAGCGGCGAAGATGTGGCTAGCTGGGCTAGCGTAGCTAAACTGACGCCGGGGCTCCCACGTCAGCTGCAGGGCAACTTCAATGGCCGATGGGTGCGGCCACACTGCCATCCGTTATTTAACACATGGCGATTTCCCATTAGTTATCCGCACCCCTTCAGAGTTCGTACAGGGCGTTTTTCCGTCCCCGACCCGCCATACGGTTCGCATGTGGCGTAGTGCATCGGTTCCCTTTCACTTTGATTTGCACCAAAATCCATAATCATTTCCCACGCTTGTATATAGATATATTATTGACATTATAGTAATAATCACATAAATTAGTCTTTCCTTGAGTGCTTCTCGATGCTTGGTGACGGAGGAATGCTGCGATGACGGACGCTCTCACACCATTGGTGTCTCTTATCCCCTCCGGTAAAACCTTGGCCAGATCGCGAAGCGCGAGTTTTCGCACGGCACAAAATCTCCGCTTTCTCTTTCCAGTTCCTAAAGGACGCCGAAACTGCAAGCCAGATCTAAGACACACGATATACCGCGCCTTTAAGTACGTAATTCAAATGGGTCTCGCGATGATTCTGTCGCTGGCATGGGCGCACGCCCAAGCCCTCCCTAAGGGCGGTCAGTACGTTGCAGGCTCGGGCAGCATTGCTAGCTCCGGCTCGGCTATGACGATCACGCAATCGTCCGCGCGCGGCATCATCAACTGGCAAGGGTTTTCCATCGGAGGCACCAACTCGGTCCATTTTAACAACGGATCCGGGGCGACGCTGAATCAGGTGCTAGGTGGCAATCTTTCTGCAATCGAAGGCGAATTGACGGCGACTGGCTCGGTTTACCTGATCAACCCGAACGGGATCGTAGTGGGGCCGAGCGGCAAGGTGATCACCGGCGGCAGTTTTATTGGGTCAACTCTTACCGTTTCCAACCAGCGGTTCATGGAAGGGGGCGCGCTCGATTTTTCTGGAAGCTTAGCCGGTACGGTCGTCAATGACGGAAAGATCGCGTCCCAAAATGGCAACATAACGCTGATGGGCAATTCCGTCACCAACGCGGGCAATTTATTCGCGCCGCAAGGCACAGTGGCACTTGCCGCCGGAAACCAGGTTCTTTTGAAGCCGCTCAACGGGCCGGCAGGGATCTATATAGCGCCCGCAGCAAGCGGCAATGCCACGAATAGCGGTCGGATCAAGGCTGCCACCGCAGCGGTCGAGTCGGCCGGTGGAAACGTCTACGAGCTTGCAGGCAACCAGAGTGGATTGATTAATGCCACGGGCAGCCAGACCGTTAACGGCCAGGTGTGGCTGACGGCGCCGGCGGGGAGGGTGAATGTCTCCGGGACGGTCGAGGCGCAGAATGCCAATGGCTCGGGCGGAACGATCATGGCCAAGGGGCAAAGCGTCGCGCTCTCGGCAGGTTCGTCGCTGGATGCGGCGGGACTAACGGGAGGCGGGCAAATTGAGACCTCCGGAGAGTCGGTCTCACTCGGCGGCAAGGTCAGCGCGGGACAAGGCGGAACGTGGACGATTGATCCCACCGACCTCACGATTGATTCCACCGCCGCAACCACCATCGACGGCGACTTAGGTTCCGGCAACGTCACTCTCCAAACCACCGCGAGCGGCGCTTCCGGCCCCGGCACACAAAACGCTTCAGGCGTCGGCGATATCAACATCAATTCCGCCATCTCTTGGTCGGCCAATACGACCCTGACGCTCGATGCCTATCACGGCGTTACCATCAACTCGCCGATCACCTCTACGGGATCCTCCGCTGGCCTGACCATCAAGACCAATGACGGCGGGTCGGGAGGCAACTTCACGGTCAATTCTCCGATTTCGCTTGCCAACTCCGCATCGCTTGCCATCAACGGCAACGCGTACACGCTGACCAACTCGGAAACCGGCCTCGAAGACATGTCCTCTTCGGGCTACATCGCGCTGAACTCCGACATCACTCTCGATAGCTCCTATAGTGTTTACTCCAGTTTTGGTGGAACGCTAGAAGGGCTCGGCCATACAGTCTCTGGGCTGAGCATCAACAATAGCAGCGGCTCCAGCCTGGGCTTGTTCAATACCATCACCGGGACGGTGGAGAATCTTAACGTCTCAGGGAATATTACAGCTGAATCCGAAGCTGGAATTCTCGCCTTCGACAATCACGGGACCGTCTACAATGTGCTAACCAGCGGTTCCATTACGGCGCAGGGCACTTTCGGAGGCCTCGTTGGGCGAAACGAAGGAAGCATCACCGCTAGTTCCTCGTCCGCCACGCTGACGATCGCCCCCAACACCTATATGGCCGGAGACATCGGTGGGCTCATCGGCTACAACAACGGTGGCACGGTAACAAGCAGTTCTGCCACCGGTTCGGTGGACGGCGGCGCTGCTGAAAACCTCGATTCTGTAGGAGGCCTGATCGGTGACAACGCCGGGCCCGTTACGAATAGCTATTCCACCGAAAACATCACTCTCGGTCAGTATGTCTATTCCACCGGCGGATTGATCGGCTACGACAATGGAAACGTAACTGGCTCCTACTCTACCGGATCAATCACCCTCGGAAATTACAATTGGTACACCGGCGGGCTGATCGGGGAAGAGTTCGAGGCTACTATCAGCGACAGCTACTCGACAGGAAGCATAAACGCGGGGACCCACTCGTATTACACCGGCGGCTTCTTAGGTCAAGCCGACTATAGCTCAACGATTGAAACATCCTATTCCACCGGAGCGGTGACAGCATCCGGGGAATATATCGGTGGCTTCTTGGGGGGCACGACTGGCGGCGGCGGCTTTGGCTACCCCACGTTCACCTCGGACTATTGGAACGAGGACCGCAGCGGCACCACGACCGGCGCAGGCAGTGGCAGCACCTCGGGCGTGACAGGGCTGTCCGCCTCCGGTTCGTCTCCCTTTAGCGCCTCGTCGTACGCAGGCTTCAACTTCACCACCACTCCCGGCGCCACGGGCAACAACTGGGTCATCGTCGATACAGATGGCACGTTGAACGGCAGCAACGGCGGCACCATGCCCATGCTCGCCAGCGAATATTCGACCACCATCAACAATGCGCATCAGCTCCAACTTGTGGCGATGGCCCCGTCGGCGAGTTACACGGTGGGCACGGATATCAATGCCTCAGCTACCGGATCGAGCACGAGCGCGGCTACGGGAACGGACGGCTGGGGCCCCTCCGGGTTTATTCCGGTAGGCGAGATCACAGCCTTCACCGGCACGTTCAACGGCCTCGGGAACACGATCTCCAACCTGACGATCAACACAAGCGTGACCAACGCCGGGATGTTCGGGCAAATTGGCTCGGGTGGAGTTGTGGAAAATATTGGACTCGTTGGCGGCTCGGTGACGAACGGCGCCAGCAATAGCTACGTCGGTAGACTGGCAGGTGACAATGACGGCACGATTACGAATGCGTATGCCACCGGAGCGGTCACCGGTGTGAACGGCAACTATGTCGGTGGTCTGGTCGGATTCAACCAAAGCACGATCACCGATGCGCATGCGACCGGGGCGGCGGGGGGCGGCAGCGACAGCGTTGTTGGCGGTCTGGTTGGATACAACAATGGCGGCACGATTGCCGACTCCTACGCGACCGGGGCGCTCACGGCTGGCATCGACAGTTACGTCGGCGGTTTGGCCGGCTTCAGCAACGGCACCATCACGAACGCCTATGCCACCGGGGCAGCCACTGGCGGGACCGACAATTATGCCGGTGGTTTGGTCGGGTTCAACGACGGCACGATCAGCGGCGTCTATGCGACAGGAGCGGTGAGCGGCGGCATCGAGATCGGCGGTCTGGTCGGGTTCAACTTGCACCCGATCACAGACAGCTATTGGGACACCGCGACCACCGGGACCACAAGCGGCGTCGGATTTGGCTCGGCCAGCGGCACCACCGGCCTGACTACCGCGAAGTGGCTGACCCAAGGGCCAATCGCTACCGGAACTTGGAATACGAGCACCTGGGTTACCGGTTACCCCTACCCCGTCCTTAAAGCGCTGCCCTACGTGCTGGTCACAGGCTCGGGCACTCAGACGTATGGTTCGTCCACGCCGAGCGTGAGTATTTCGAGTAGCGCTGATCAGAACGGCAATGACGCCACCGGCCTGGTGAATACCAGCGGCCTTTCCTGGATCACGAACGCGGGCGTTACGAGCAACGTCGGCTCTTATGCTCTCGGTGGAACCGGAGCCACTGTGAGCACAGGATATCAAATTACCTATAACGGCACGCTGACGGTAAACCCGGCAACATTGACAGCGGGCCTGACGGGCACGGTGAGCAAGACCTACGACAGCACCACGGCGGCTACGCTCGCGCCAGCCAACTACACACTGAGTGGAATCATTGGAAGCGATAACGTGACATTGAACGATCCCACGACAGGCGTCTACGCCAGCAAGAACGCTGGTACAGGAATTGGGGTGACGGTTTCTGGCCTGGCACTTGGCGGCTCAGCAGCTGGGAACTACACACTTGGGAGCACATCAGCCAGCGCCAACATCGGCACGATCACGCCCGCTAGCCTGACGGCAGGACTGACGGGAACGGTGAGCAAGACTTATGACGGGACGACGGCGGCGACACTGACGCCGGGGAATTACACGCTGAGCGGCGTGATTGGCTCCGATCAAGTGACGCTGAACAATCCGGCCTCGGGCGCTTACGCCAGCCAGAACGCGGGCACGGGGATTGGAGTAGCGGTTTCGGGCCTCGCACTCAGCGGCGCGTCTGCCGGGAACTATACACTGGCGAGCACGTCGATCAACGCCAATATTGGCACGATCACGCCGGCGGCGCTGACCATTACGGCAAGCAATGCCAACAAGACCTATGGGAGCGCGGCGAGTCTTTCGGGATTCACAACAAGCGGCCTCGTGAACGGCGACAGCGTGAGCGGCGTGACGCTTGCAAGCACAGGCGCGGCGGCCACGGCCAACGCAGGCAATTATTCCATCACTGCCAACAGCGCCACCGGCAGCGGCCTCTCAAACTACACGATCACCTATGACAACGGCGTGCTAACCGTGAATCCGGCGGCGCTGACCATCACGGCCACGAACGCCAGCAAGACTTATGGGAGCGCGGCGAGTCTTTCGGGATTCACAACAAGCGGCCTCGTGAACGGCGACAGCGTGAGCGGCGTGACGCTTGCAAGCACAGGCGCGGCGGCCACGGCCAACGCAGGCAATTATTCCATCACCGCCAACAGCGCCACCGGCAGCGGCCTCTCAAACTACACGATCACCTATGACAACGGCGTGCTTACCGTGAACCCGGCGGCGCTGACGGCGGGATTGACCGGAACCGTTAGCAAGACTTACGACGGCAATACCACGGCCGCGCTTGCGCCGGGCAACTACACGCTGAGCGGAATCCTTAATGGCGATCAGGTGACACTGAATGATCCCACTGCCGGCAACTATGCCGGCCAGAACGCGGGCACAGGCATCGCCGTCACGGCGTCGGGCCTGACGCTGGGTGGCTCGGCTGCGGGGAACTATACGCTCGCCAGCACGACGGCCTCGGGCAACATCGGCACGATTACACCAGCTAGCTTGACGGCAGGACTGACGGGAACGGTGAGCAAAACTTATGACGGAACCACCGCCGCCACACTCGCTCCTGCCAACTACATGCTGAGCGGCGTGATTGGCAGCGATCAGGTGACGCTGAACGATCCCACTTCAGGCGTCTATGCCACAGCGGAAACAGGTACAGGGATTCCAGTCACCGTGACTGGCCTCTCCCTATTTGGCTCGGATGCCAGTGACTACACACTGGCGAGTACAAGCATTACGGGCAATGTAGGCGTTATTAAGACGGTGGTTTCACCGCAAGCGACATTGCTACCTTTCATCACCACCCTGCCCACTCCGGTCCCTGCCAGCGGCGCTGGCTCGCTGGTACTGGTGGGAGCCAGTAATGGCTTCGGTCCGATTCCGTTAATCCTTCTCCCGTCCAACACAGTGGAGACGACGGTCACGGCGGATGGCGTCGCATTCTCGACCGGCATCTCGCTCACCGTCGACCCGGAACAAACCCTTAATCAGACGGGTGGTGTCCGGCACCTCAACGTTAACTTGCCGCCGGCGTCGGGCTCGGGAAGCCTTGGAGGCCAGCAGTGATCAAAAACAAGGGGCGAGAAACAGGATTAGTGATAGCCGTTCTGCTCGCGAGCACATCAATTTGGCTCAGCCCGGCCTATGCACAGGACTACTCACGCATTGCGCCCCAGGTCGTAGGTGTGGCCAAAGCGCCCGCCATTAAACCCCCGGCGCTCGCATCGGCATCAGGACCATCCTCGCCTTCAGAAAACAGGGCCAACCGGGTTCTGCTAAAATCGCTCAAAGGCCTGGAATTTGTGCCGAAGCTCAACGCCTCCGCAAAGGCGGGCTTGCCCCCGAACGCCGAAAGTTCGATTGCCGCTTCCAGCTTACCCTTACTGGCTGACCCCGCATTTACGCGGCAGATTAAACCCTTTCTTGGCCGACCATTGACGCTTGCGGATTTGCGCGAGATTACCCAGCTCGCGACGAACTGGTATCGCGCGCATGGACGGCCCTTCGTTTCGGTTACAGTCCCGCCCCAAAACATCAGCACGGGTGTGGTGCAAGTGGTCGTGGCGGAATATCGGGTGGACCATATCCAGGTGAAAGGAAACCGGTGGTTCTCAAGCCACCTGCTGCGCGCCGAGAGCGGGCTTGAGCCAGGCCAGACCCTTACTCTCCCAGGCGTGCAGCAGGACCTCAATTGGCTGAATGCTAACCCGTTCCGAACTGTGATGACTGTCTTCCAACCGGGTAAGGAGCCGGGCGCGACTGACGTCGTACTCGAGACGCAGGACCGGCTGCCCGTGCGGGTCTATAGTTCGTTTGACAATGCCGGCGTACCCAGCCTGGGCCTCGGCGAGTGGACCGTGGGCACTACGTGGGGTGACGCTTTCGGCCTCGACCAACAGCTATCATATCAATTCACTCATAGCGTCAGCGGCCGCTATGACGCTCATGCGTTGAGTTGGATGGCACCGCTGCCCTGGCGCGACAAAGTGCTTGTCTTCGGCTCCTACGAGCAGGAGACGCCGAACATCGGACCCAATTTCGGTGAGAACGGACATAGCGGACAGGTGAGCTTCCGCTATGTTCACAGCCTGCCTGCGCTGGCACGCTTCACTGAGGATGTTCAGATCGGATACGACTTCAAGACCACTAACAACAACCTGGAGTTCGGCGGGCTACGGGTGTTTGCGAACCGGATTGCAGTAGACCAGTTCCCCCTGATTTACGAAGCAGCTTTCACGGATCACTACGGCCAAACTGACTTTCAAAACCAACTTGTGATAAGCCCAGGCGGCCTGACCGGCGGGGACAATACACTCGCTTTTCAGACGGCGCTCCCGGGCTCGCGGGCAGATTACCTCTATGATCGCATTGGATTGACGCGAGCGACACGGCTGCCAAGGAGGTTTAGCCTTGTGTCGCGGGTCCTCGGACAAGTCTCGGACCGAAACCTGATGTATAGCGAACAGCTTGGCGCCGGCGGGCCGGAAAGCGTACGCGGCTATTACACGGATACGGCGCTCGGCAGCGAAGGCGTGCTGGTGAGCGAGGAAATTCGCGTCCCAGCCCTGAGCCTCTCCCGCTTCATTACCCACAGTTCGAGGACCGTGGACCAGGTCCAACCCGGACTCTTTTGGGACTACGGCCACATTTCCCAGGTAGAGCCGGTTCCGAGCCAAGTAAACGAAGCGGACCTGTCGAGTATAGGTGTGGACCTGCACCTTGCAGTCGGACGCTACTTCAATCTGAGCTTCGACGTCGGCTGGCAACTCCACAACGCGCCAGGGCTAACCAATCGCGTCGCCCTCGGCGACTTCTCGACCGTCGCTGGCCTCTAATCAAAAAGCACCCCAACTCTTAACTCGTCCTAGCGAAGCTCAGGAGCGCGATGTTCACCCCGCCTTCTCCGAGCGGGTCTCAGCTTCTCGATCTTGAGCAGCCCGTAGCCGTTGTAGTTGTCTTCTGCCTCAGGGATTCTTCTTCTTCCACTTAAAAAGCCGCAGATTTGAACAACACAGGCGCTCTTGCAGTTGCCACTGGACGTTGGTTGGGATGGATGTGCCCGATCCGTTAGGTGGAGCTTTTGGCCTTGACACCTACGGGGTATTGAAAAGGGGCGTCTAAGACACACTGCGAAGAGGAATACCACCGCCACGGGTAGTGACTCACTTTGAATTTTCATCGGCAACCGTGCTTCTTCCAATGGATAAGCCAATGATGAAGTATGTGACTTACGTGCTTCTGCTCTCGCTCCAGACGCCTTTTGGCTGGTTTAGAGATATTGGGATTAGGTGAGTTGATCTGCTGGCCCAACTCGGATTCTAGGTCATGCAGTTTACGCTTAGCATTTTCGTAAGCCGCGTCGAGACGGTCCCGCTCGGGATACTCAACCGGAAGTCCACAGTTTTTCATACTACCCTCGCTTCTTGTACGGCCCTCGCGGTCCGAACGTCGGCTCTGGCAATAGGGCTACAATATCATCAACCGTCCAGAGCCGGTTTGTTACTCCGGCTTCCATAGCGGGCGTCACTCTCAGGGTCTTGTGAATCCGAACGAAATTGTAATACATGTAGTAAAGCGCCAGCATGTAGGCGTGATTCTCGATCTTCTTGCTGAATCCATTAGTCAGCCGTGTGAAGCGACGAATCCCCATTCGCATTGAAAGATTCTGGCGCTCGACGTGAGACGTGGAGACGTGATCAGGGTCGGGATTCCCTTGTACCGCCTTCAGCTCGCAACCGACGCACCGCGCGGGGCTATATCGCGTTTCTTCCTGCGTCGATTCGTACATCTTGTGGAGCATGGCGTAATCGACATTCGCTCCAAAGGCGTCTTCTACTGCGTTGATATAGACCTTCAGACCGTCGGTTGTGAGTTGCACGCGACTATCGAGTCGTGACGCTAAGTCCTCAATAAACATGCGGGCGCTCAGCGCATCGCGGTTCCCTACCATAAACGAAGGTACAAGCTTGGTATCCGCATCGATTGCGACCCACGTCCAAACGTCACCATAGCCGAATTGCCCGCGCTTTTCTTCGGGCACATTTTTTTCCTTTGCATAGCAAAACGACCAACATTCATCACATTGAATCCTTTTACACTTCAACCCGCGCAAAACCTTATCCTGATACTCAGCACACGCCATTCCAACGCGCGGCAGGAAGTTCAGAACTGTATTGAACGCAATGCCGCACATCCGCGCTGTCGCACGAAGCGAATTACCCTCGACCAGTGCCGCTACGATCTGCGCTTGCTTTTCTCGGCTCAGCATTTTCATACGTTCATTATGCTTGAGCCATAAGAATTATGTCAAGCCTTATTTTTGGTCATTTTTAGACGAACGTCAGAAAATAGGAATCCAATGCAATTAGGTTCACGAAAGTTTGTGCGGGCGTCTTCCACCTCCTCCGGTCGGGCAACATATACAAATCCGTTCTCGACCGCTATAACCAGTCTAAGTAATTCATTACCATTCATATCCATCACAAAGACTATTTGGCCAACTTTCATAGATCACCTCCTAGCCGAAGATACTGAAAAATTGTGTATCACGCAAAAATAATCCTTGCTCTGCGGCATGGCAATTGATATAATCCTTCGTATACGGCAAGCGTGCCACAAGGAGACGAACCAATGCCAAACGAGAATGGCGCAACAGCTCCTCCGTATCTACCCCTGAAGACGTTTTTCACGGGTTTGGATGCGCTGCGAGAGGGAGTGCCAAAGAAAATCGACCGGGGAATTTGGCGGACTCAGTCTGGCGCTGGGCAAGCGCAGATTATGATAACGCTGCGATTCTTTGGGCTTGTGGATGACTCTGACAACCCGAATCCTCTGTTGGAGAAGATAGCGAAGGCTGACGAGTCGGAGCGAAAGAAGCTGTTGAAGCCTCTGGTAGAACAACACTACAAGAGTATCATCGCGCATGACCTCACAAAAATGACGCCGAAAATGCTAGATGATGAAATCGGAGCGGCGTTCGGCCTGAACGGCGATACGCGCCGCAAGGCAATCACGTTCTTGCTGCAAATGGCTAAGTATTTAGAGATGCCTCTTTCTCCGTTTCTTTCAGATCAAACCAGAGCGACACCATCGAGACGCAAGCCGCGCACGCCAAGAGCGAACAAAATTACGTCCCCCGCGCCAGGTTCTGAAGGCCAGCCTTTTGTTGCGCCTTCGGGTGGGAGCAGCACGCAAGTTGAACTGCATGGCGGTGGCACGATCACGATGATCGTTACGGCTGACGTTTGGAAAATGCCACCAGATGACCGCGCTTTCGTTCTTGAGCTGGTGGACAAGATTCAAGGCTACGCTCAGCCAGCAATGCAGCCGGAAAATGATTCGGAAGATTCTCCATGAGGAGGGCTAAAGCCCCCTCTGTTCTTGCTTACCGACATCGGGGGCCATAACCAGAAGCCCATTCAGGTGTTCGAGCACCTAAATGGTGGGCGTGGTAGGCACGGGGAGTACCGGACTGGGAGGCTTGCGACTCCCGGTCCGTATTATACGACTTTTTTTGACCAACGAGTATTAGCGGCTTTCTTGGCAATCGCTCTGCGCTTGGCACGTGAAAGATTCTCGGCACGGGCCTTGCCCCCCTTCTTCCCGCCGCGCCTTCCGGCTTGTGCCAATCTCTTGGAATCTTCGCTTACAATCTCGCCCGGTTGCGGGCCTTCGAGGAGCATTCGCGCAACTTGGTGGGCACGTTGATTTGGGTCTTTGGGCAACTTCCTAGGAATTATCATGCTTTCAATTATCGCATGACGATCCGCTAACCGCACCATTCCCTAAATTTCAGACTGAGTCACCACCCCGCCACGCTATGGGTTGCCAGATGGCTATATACTCGGCATATTGGGTAACTGTTTCCGTCCGGGTTGCTCCTGCACGACGGGCAAACCGGGAATTGCACCGACCAGTGCTGGCGACGGCCAATATCCTAAACAGGGATATCATAGCTGGCGATAACAGCCCTTGTGTTAAACAGCGAGCAGACGCGCAGAATCATCGTCCGCCTCAGGGTCTTGTGGCGAGCTACCACTCGTCGGTGCGAGGGGGCCAAAAGCGAAACCGCATTCTAGGACCCCACAGGTCAGCTCTGCGGTTAGCCCGTTTCTCTACAGAGTTGATTCTCTCAGACCGCCCCGTTATTCAGGAGTCGCCGGGGTGTCGCGGTACAATTACCATTTGGGTAAAGCCTGGACGTCTGTCGCCCTGATAAACTGTTAGGCAGAAATGCGAAACCAATCAAGCAAAGGAACTCACGAGCATTCCATGCAGATCAAATCACATTCGTTATTCGGAAAAATCCTGTCGCCCGCAGTTATTCTTTTCGCTCTCGTGATCACTTCGGCCGGCGCCGTCGCAGCGCGAACGATTAAACCTCGTCCGTGTGACCTCTTTGCATCCGTGACCCCCTGTGTTGCCGCCTTCAGCACCACCCGCGCCCTATACCGCGCATATAAAGGCCCGCTCTACCAAGTCACGCGGCAGTCCGATAAAGCCCACATCAATATCGGCCTCCTCCCCGACGGCTATGCCAACACTGCCGCGCAGGATACCTTCTGCGCCAACACATCCTGTACCATTACCAAAATTTATGACCAGTCGCCCAACCACAACGACCTCACGCCCGCGCCTCCGGGCGGCGCAGCGCACGGACCCGGCCCGAGCGGCTATGACATCCCCGCCGTAGCCAACGCTCTCCCCGTAACCATCGCCGGACACAAGGTCTACGGCATCGCCATCTCCCCCGGCATGGGCTACCGCAACGACGGCCCGAAACAAACAGCGGTCAACGGCGAGCCCGAGGGCGTCTACATGGTTACCTCTGCCCTCAATCTCAACCACAGATGCTGCTTCGACTTCGGCAACGCCGAGACGAACAATCTCGACAACAAAGCGGGGCACATGGACGCCATCAACATCATGTGTCACGGCAGCCGATGCCGTCCCGACGCCGGGCTCGACATGGAGAACGGCATCTACGGCCACCTCAATGTTCCCGCCGGCGTCGCCTTCGTCACCGATATGGGCGCCAGCGACGGTCAGCGCACCTATGCCATCTACCAGGGCAACGCGCAGTCCGGAACCCTGACCACTACAGGCGCCATCCCTCTTCCCAGCGGGTATCAGCCCATGCGGCAGGAAGGAGCCATTATCCTTGGCATCGGCGGCGACAACAGCAATTGGGCCAAGGGCTACTTCTTTGAGGGCGTGATGACCAGGGGAATGCCCAACGCTCGCGCGATGGAGGCGGTCCAGCGGAACATCGTGGCCGCTGGGTACGCCGGCCAGCTTAAGCCATAACACGGTGGACCGGGCCGGGAAGCTAAACCCGATATGCGTTCTACGAATGGCGAGGAGTTCAGGACCCACCGTCGATTTCCGAAGCTCTGAATTGGTCCTAATAAGTCAAACAACAAACCATGGGGCTCATCGCCGTCCAAGTGCGGATCAAGCAAGACCTCGCCCGGTGCGTTCCGTAACCTCCGCCGCGGTGAGTTCCTCACGCATCATTGACTTGATGGGGAATTCGGGTGCGAGTCCGCGACCCTCTGTTCGAAGGACCGACCAGCGTCCTGCTCACCGACTCGCTCAGCATTTGTTTGGACCGGAATTTTGGTACGGTAGTGCTCTGGGGTCGACTTTTGGAACATCTCGTTAATCGGTAGGCTAGAGTGCTAGCTGTTGTCAAGGCTTAAATCATTGATGCTTCAGATGATATTGGTGGACCTGGAGGGGTTCGAACCCTCGACCTCATGACTGCCAGGCAGACCAGCTTTCCCGCCCGTTTACCTTCCTCTTATTCCTTTCATGGCTTTAGACCCACTCAGGGTTTCTGCTTTCGCTCGAAGTAGAACCCTTTTTGCCTCAACATCGCCGACTTTTGGAACACTTCTGGAACACCGCCAACGTGAACGCTCGTACTCAAGACGGAACCCTTGCTTTTCGAGAGCCCGCCTTGCGCTCGGCGCAGTCCGCCTTGCCTGCAATCGGAATCACCAAGCAGCGATTGAGGCAGATGGAGAGCGTCCTGTTGCCCGTGAACAGCGTAGGCAGGAGCTTGCTTTCAACGCCCGGCCTCCCTTACGGTCAGGACCTGCTCATTCCGATCTGGGTATCGACCATGGCCGTCCGCCAGCGCAGCCGCATCATCCGATTCAGCGCCGCCTCCGAAGTTATCGATTTCTTCCACCTCTTCAAAGACGGTAAGAGATATCACCGCATCATGGAAGGGTTCCAACGCATATTTGCTGCGACGATCTTTTTCGAATGACCGAGCGAGTAGCACTCTTGTCGTCGATTGGGCTAGGTTTCATTTTTGATCGGATTCACCTCTGGTTTCACAAGGCTGAAACTGAGCCCGTGGCTCCGGCTACGACCGAAAATACTGTAACCCTCAGCGACGCTTTTTACGAAGAGATCGACAGGCATCCCATTCCGGTCGAGCGCGAAGTTGCTGCGACGCTCGCCAATGCGCCCGGTGTGCTCGACCTCTACCTGTGGCTTGTCTCGAAGACCTGGTTGATGAACAGCCATGCTACTAGAATTCCGCTCTTTACATCAGGCGGCCTCGCCGACCGGATCGGCAGTCGCGAATACTGCGCCGACCGCTTCTTCCGACGCAAGTTGAACCGATGACTTGCCGAAATAAGGACGCTCTGGCCGGAGTGCCCAGCCGTCATTTCTGAAGATAACCGGCTGCTCATTCTTAGATCGTCGAAGAAAACTCACGCCGTCTCTGTTGTACTCTCCCTATGAAAGCATGAGGACTTCTGCTATTTGACACATAGCGATTTTTCGTTAATTATCCCCAATTGCGTCGCATACGCTCTTCCGCGAAGGGCGGAGCAAACTCTGAGAATCGAGCGTTATGGCCCCTCATTCACGGCGAGGTCGAACGCTTCTCGCAAGAACGAAATGATCGTGCGAAGGTTCCCGGCAGTCTTGACAAGGGCGACGTGCGAGACCGACTTTTTGCCCTGCGCAATTTTGATCAAGTATGGTGCGCTGACTCTGTGATTGAGGTGAATCACCACGCGCAGCGTATCCCACATCACCGTCGGGTCCGCAAAGATGCGTGTCCGAGACCGCGCGTACCGGTCATGAGTGACTACCTCCACCTCGCCGAAGGTCTCACTTGCTGGTAGGGATCGGCAAGTGCTGCTGGCCTATTCTTGAGCAGGGTAGCGGCGTTGCAGTCCCGCATGCGTGACGTTGGTTGACTTGACGAAAAGTCCGACCGCACCGCCTCCGTGTGGGGACAAGTCCTGCGGGCACCTTGGGCGCACCATCCGGGCTGGCAGAAGGGTGAAGGCCTCGTGGGTTGGATGTGTCCGGCACCTCAAATATCGAATTCTTGCTTATTATATCTCGGCATGAACCTTGTCCCGTTGATCCGTTCTCCGGAAGTCAGGCGTCGGATAATAAGCAGGGGCATTTCGCTGATCTTTATCAAAAGGAGCTATGCCCGCTGTCTTTATGTACCACTCTGCGAGACGACGCTCTAGTTCATGCTGGACGCCTGCAACTGAGGCGTCGCCATAGAGATTATGCAGTTCGTCTGGATCCTGTCCGTAGGCATAAAGCTCACTCTGGCCGCTCGGACGCAGGATCAACTTGTGGCTGCGGGTACGAACCATCGCTGAGCGCGAAATCATATCAGGCTGGGTAAGCTGCAAATGCGTCTTTGCATAGTAGATTTCTTCTGGAGGAAAAGCGGGCTCAAAACACTGCGGCTCGTATGTGTTATAGCCACCTTCGCAGAACGCTGCTCGCTCGGAATCACCACGCCGGCCATGGATCTGTGGCAGCAGGCTGCGCGAGAAGTGCGTGTGCTGGGCATCAATTCCCGCCAGTTCAAGGCAGGTCGCCATGACGTCAAACAGTTCCACGATGTTTTCAGAAACATGAGTACGCACGCCGCCAGGCACCCGTGCGATCAGTGGAACATGAGTGAGGACATCCCCAAGATCACTCGTCCACTTTTCGACCAACCCGTAATCGCCCGCGTAGTCCCCGTGATCCGAAAGCACAAATACGGCAGTATCATTTGTATGTTGCGTCCGGTCAACCGCCTCAAGCAATTCTCCCAACAGCCAGTCCGTATAACTCACCATACCCAAATAAACCGCGCGGATCTTACGAAACGTGCTTTCGGGCAATGAATCGATATGGTACGCCTTCCGTATTCCTTCGTAGAAGTTGGGTTTATTGGGTAGTCCAATTGGTCTCAGCCTAGGCAATTTCGCTGGGTCATAGAGGTCATGAAACTCTGCAGGCCCGGCGTAAGGGGGATGCGGTGAAGTAAGCGGGAGAAAGAGGCAAAAGGGTCGGTCCAGGTGTTCGCGTTCTAGGATTCGAATGCCTGCCTGAAGATGCTGATAATCGAGAGTGCCCCGCTGGTCGCCGCCCTTTGTGAAGAGAAACGAATAATAGTGTGGATCGCCAATCGTCCACGGATTTCTTGAGAACTCGCGAGCGCTTGGCGGCGGAGAAAATTCATCGTTCCATTCGGTCACGCTTTGGTAAAACGATTGTGCTGCCAAGGCATCATTCTTGCCATACCAGAATACGTCGTATCCATTCTGCCTCAGGTAACGAAACAGATTTGGCTCCTCGGGACGGAGAAAGTAATAGAGACTCCGGTGTCCCCTTACGCTGGTGGGCCAACCGGTCAACAGACTGCAACGAGATGCTCCGCACACAGGAAATTGGACGTAGCAATTTGAAAATTTCGTACCCTCGGATGCCAGTTTGTCAAAGTTTGGAGTGCGGCAGATCGGGTTTCCGAAGCACGAGAGGGCATCCGCCCGTAGTTCGTCCGGCATAAACAATATGATGTTTGGCTTCTTGGGGGAGGTCCGCACAACTCGGTCTCGTTCTGCTTTTGACTGATTGATTTCGGATCCCCCCGCTACCGAAATCGCCGAGGGTGGAGCAATGATCTCAGCCAGCGCCGTTGCGCCGGCCATTCCCATAAACCGTCTGCGACTACATTCTGAATCCATTTATTTGCTCCTATTGAGATGTCATGGCAGAGTGAAGGCGACTAACGTGCCTCCAGAGGGGCGACCTCCTTTTGCCCCGCCGCACGGAATGACTACGTACTGCCTACCGCCTGTAATATATGTACTAGGAGTCGCAGTGCCGTCGAAAGGCAGCTTTGCCTGCCACAATACCTTGCCCGTATCCTTGTCGAAGGCGCGGAACATCCCGTCTTCGGTAGCACCAATGAAAATCAGTCCGCCAGCGGTCACGATCGGGCCCCCGTAGTTCTCAGTTCCCGTAGGCGGAATGCCCTTGGCCGTTAGTTCGGGATACTCACCGAGAGGAACCTTCCACTTGATGTTCCCGGTATTGAGGTCGACGGCGGTTAGTATTCCCCATGGAGGTTTTATGGCAGGGTAGCCCTGTCCATCGAGCCAGCGATGGAATCCCGTAAAGGCGTATGGTGCACTTAAATCGACTATGCGACGGCCTTCGTTCCTCTTCGCCGAGCCTTGCGCCAACAGATAAGCCTCTGCAGGCCGCTCGTTTCCAAACAGAAAGTCAATGATCGCCTGACGCTCAGGCTCTGGAAGGCCCCCGAAGGACGGCATTCGTCCTCCTCCCTGCAATACAATCTGAGTTACCTGGCCCTTCGTAAGCTCTCGTGCGATATTGGCCAGCGATGGGAATCCCCCCGAGGGATCTCCACGTCGATTCAGCCCGTGGCAGGAGGCGCACTCGATTGTATATCCGCGTTCTCCCAAAGACATCGGAGATCCATCAGCATGTTTCGTAGGGACCATTTGTAGCAGCCACGGAACCTCGTTGAGGTTAACGTAATAAATGCCCTCAGGGTCGACAGCCGCCCCTCCCCATTCCATCCCACCGTCGAAACCTGGGAACATTATCGTTTCCTTTAAGCCCGGAGCTGGATATGACCCTTCCGATCCATCCTGCTCAAAGCGTCGCAAGGTCAGTGCATGAGCTTCTGGAGAGATGTTAGACACATCATCTTTCGTGTACACCTGGCGCATTAACGGTGGGGGCTCTGACGGGAACGGTTGTGTGGGCCATGTCTGTTCGCCGGGTAGCTTCGTCTGGGGCACCGGCCGCTCGTAAATCGGCCAGACCGGCTCTCCCGTCGCGCGGTCGAACACAAACAGTTCCCCAATTTTATCGCCTTGTGCAACAACATCGATCTTCCGACCGTTGCGCGTCACTGTAACAAGGTCCGGCGCGATGTCCGCAAGGTCTCTGTCGAGCAAGTCATGATGGACGCCTTGGAAGTACCATAATAATTTCCCTGTATTGGCATCCAGAGCAACCAGCGAGTTCGCAAAAAGGTCCGCGCCAATGCGGTTGCCTCCCCAGAAAGAGGAATCAGGCTGACTCGTAGGCACGTAGACGATCCCTCGCTTCTCGTCCAGCGCCGCCCCTGCCCACTCATAGGCGCCGCCGATCGTCTTGTAAGCGTCCGGAGGCCATGAAAGGTAGCCATATTCGCCGGGACGCGGGATTGTGTAGAAAACCCACTTCAGCTTGCCGGTCCGGACATTGTATGCTTGAACTGTACCTGGCCCGCCAGACACGCCCACTATGTATAGGCCCTTGAAAATCACACCAGGCGCATTCATGAATACGTTGAATGCACCATAGCCGCCCGGTGCCTTTACAGCAGAAGCAAGATTCACTGAGCCATTCTGCCCGAAGCTGCGAATCAGTCGGCCCGTACGCGCCTCCAAAGCATAAAGGTAGCTTCCCACCGCGGTATAAATCCGCCGGTCGTCGCCACTAGCCCAGTAAGCCAAACCGCGTTGTCTACTAACACCCCCGCCCGGTCGCACAGTCTCGGCATCGAAGCTCCATAATTGCTCACCTGTTGCGGCATTCAGGGCGATAACCTTTCGAGTCGTCGTCGCTATGTAGATCACGCCATCCACCTCGAGAGGATTGTCCTCCCACTCTCCTTTTTTGCCAGTCTCGTAAATCCAGGCTACTTTCAACCGGGATACATTGCTCTTATTGATCTGATCCGCAGTCGAATAGTGGCTCCGACTGTTGTCGCCGAGATAGACAGCCCAACCCTGGTTCGAACTGCTTGAGACTGAATTAGCCCTTTTGTGGCGCCCGGAGGGCCGTGAGAATGCCAGCGAGGAAACTGCAAATCCGAGAACAGCACAAAACAAAAACAAGAGATACTTAATTCTCATTTATTTACTCCCACCATACATGTATAGCGCGCTGAGGATCACGCAGATCTCTATACGCCAGAGGTCCTGCACAGCCAGGTCTCAGAGTTTGGTTGTGAGGGCTGATAAATTGCCCAGCCACAGAGGGAATGGTTGTCGTAGCTAAGCCGAGTAATGCGGTTGGAACCGTGAGGAACCGTTGAGCGCAGTAGTGCAGTCTCGCCCGTTTCGGAAGATCTGACGGCAGAGCTCCGTCGGAGATTAGCGCCCGTGCATTGGTCGCCTTCGGCATCCATGGCAGCAGTCTGCCAGCCCCTTCAGGGCAGCAATATCTGGCTACCACCCTGGCTGCTCGCTCGTTTTCTCCCCAGTGGGCGCGTCAATGATTATTGAACTCATCGCCCATTTCCTTTCGCAGTTCCTCGATCCGATGGCGCAGCCGCGGAACGAGTTCAGCTGCCGAGGGAGTTCCGTAAAGGTTGTGAAGCTCACCTGGGTCCTCTTGCAGGTCATACAGCTCGAACTGCTCCGGTTCGAGATAATAATGGATCAGCTTGTAGCGGTCGGTGCGAATGCCGCGATGCGGGCGGACTCGGTTTCCCCAAGGATATTCGTAATACTCGTAGAGCCAGTCCTTGCGCCACACAGCTGGCGGATCACCTTTGAGAAATGGAACCAGGCTGCGGCCCTGCATCCACTCGGGAATCTGCAGCCCGGCAAGGTCGAGGATTGTGGGGGCAATGTCCGTGTTGAGCGCCATTTCGCTGCACACAGAGCCGGCTTTGACCAGATTTGGATATCGGATCGACAGCGGCACACGGATAGAAGGCTCGTGCATGAAGCGCTTGTCGTAGAACCGCCACTCACCAAGAAAGAAGCCGTGATCTGAACTGAATAGGATCACCGTATCATCTAAAACCTCAGCCCGCGCCAGGGCATCGAAGATGCGCCGTGCGCAATCATCATTGGTGACCACACCGGCGTAATGGTCCTTCACCAATTCTTCGAGCGACCGCGGGCAGCCGCCCGCGACGGTGGTCCCGATCTTGTTCTCTGCTTCATGAAACGCCAGGGGCTTGCCGGGATAGCCCTTGAGATCGTCATCAAAAGTCACGGGCTTTGGGATAGGAACCCCGTTATACAGATCAAGGTAACGGCGCGGCCGATAGAATGGGGCGTGCGGGGCGACAAACCACAAGAACAGACAGAAAGGTTTGCTGCGCTCCTTTAGCCACGCCAGCGCTCGGTCCGTGACGATGTCATCCACATAGCCGTGATAAGTCTCAGCCGGCTTGGGCACGCCGTGCTCACTTTCAGTAATCACAGGATGATAGTAATCGGCCCCCGCCGCTTCGATGCCAAAGTAATAGTCCCAATTTCTCAGGTGCATGTTTCGGACGTGCGCCTTGCCGAGAAAAGCCACCTCATAGCCCGCCCTACGCAGTAAATCGGCCACCGTAGGAATGTTTTGCGGGATCTCGCGGTCACGGTTGTCGATGCACCCTGTCGAGTGGGAATATAGGCCCGTCAGGATGGTGGCGCGCGAAGGCAGGCAAAGGGCGTTAGTTACAAAGGCGTTGCGAAAACTGATGCCCTCTTTGACGATCCGATCTAGGTGCGGTGTCGAAATGACCCTATTGCCCATGGCGCTACATTGATTGGCGTCCCAATTCTCGATTCGGCTTGAGCTGAGTTCATCCGCTCGAACCCCCTCGCCCAAGAAAAAGACGAAATTCGGGCGCGGTCCGCCTGTGCAGTCGCTTGGCGCCAAGGATGCCAAGGCTTCAGTCGAGACTGCGAGATTGCCCACCACACCTACACCCAACTTCAAAACTTCGCGGCGCGACAACCTGCTTAACGTTGACGGGCCTTCTCCATGACCCGAGTCTATGTTCTTCATAATTAGGCGATGCCTGCTCGATTACCCAAGACCCTCGCTCTGCTGTCCCCAGTCTCAATCTCCATAGCAGGTACGGTTGTGCCATAGACAAGCAGGCACGCCGGTTTACTGCCGAGTCGGATCACTGCGACCTAAAAACTCAGTTCAATCCGAAGATCGGCCTCGCGAGGGTCCAGGGCAGAAGTGAGATGGCCAAATGTGGGCGAGCCGAAGACAGTTCCAACCGCGCTGAACGACACTTGGTTAAACAAGTTGTAAGTCTCAACGCCAAGTTTTAAGGTTCCCCTCTTGTCTGCCAAGAGCCGAACGTGAGTGTTCTTATAAAGACTCAAGCCCCAATCTTCGCGGCCAGGGCCGCGGAGTACATTCGCTCCTTCGTTCCCAAATTGACCAAGCGGCTGGAGGGCAAAGGCGGCTGTATTGAAGTAATCAGTCACGTTTCCCGGCTGGATGTTGAGTTGGCCCACGAGGTTAGGCCGGCCACCATTGCCTGTGCCCGATCGGTTCCCAGATTCTGTAATCGTAAAAGGAAATCCACTCGCGTAGGTTGTAATCCCACTCAACTCCCATCCTCCAAGAACCTTACCCGCCTTCCCCTGCTGCGTCCTGAAGAAGGGAAGATCATAGACGAAATCAAGACTAAAGTTCTGCGGCTGATCCAAGGCACAGAGGCCCTCTTCATTTTGCTGCAATAGCGTATTCTGTCCTACACTCCAGCACAGGTCTCTTGACCACGTATAGGCCGCTTCAAACATTAAGTCGTGAGCAAAGTGACGCCGTGCGTCCACCTGCAGGCCGTTGTATCGGGAAGAAGCGTTCCGCGTGTCATAGGTGATACCGGCATAGCCCGGGAAAGGACGTACGGCATTTATGTTAACCTGCGACTGAGCGACGGCCAAGTTCGGCTGCGGCTGGTTGATGTTGAAGGTCTGGTCGTTGTGGACGGCATAGTTTCCAACGTAGGCGACTGAAAGCACAGTGCCAAATCCGAGCCGGCGTTCAACCGTTAAGCTCCACTGCTGCACCATGGGATATTGGTAATCCGGGTCTTCCGCAATAAGGCTAGGAGGGAAAAGAGCATTCGCTCCTTGGGTCGGATTGCTCAGGTCGGTATTGAAAATCGAAGCCGATTGTGCAAAAGGCGGGTTCTGAGACATGTTCAGGTGCTGATTCCCGGCCCACCCGTAAAATATGCCGTAGCCTCCCCGCAGTACTATCTTCTGGCTTCCATGCGGCGACCAAGCAAAACCGACTCGTGGTCCGAGATTGTCGTAACGCGTCTTCACCATGCTGGGTGGCAGATGGAGGCCATCTTGATTGAACGGTGTGATGATTCCGTTCAGAGGGTTGCCGGTGCCAGGAACAAGACGTCCGTTGGAAGCAATGACGATGGGCGCATCAATCGGGCTGTAAAAACTCGGAACAAAGGTCGATATATGACCGTACTTCTCAGCCCCGTTCGGCATGCTGCCCATGATACTATTTCGCAGACCAAAATTGAGTGTTAAGTTGGGCCGTGCCTTCCAGTCGTCCTCAACGTACATCTCGTAATCGTTCGCGAATAAATACGTAGAAGGCACAGCACTTCCCTCCGTATATTCGAAGGCATCACCCAGAAGAAAGTCCGCCAGCGGATTGCCAGTGGCTTGGCCGTTAAAGGTGAAAGTCCCGGATTGGTTGGCGGAGAAAGTGTCGTAGTTCCAGGCGTCGGGGTGGATCCACTCAACCCCCATTCCCAGGCTGTGGTTATTGAGCTGACGGGAGAAGTCGTCCCTGTATGTATACGTATTATAGATATTTTCGGAATTCGTCTCGGCACTGATTCCGCCATATCCAGTGATACTCACAGTCGGGACAATGTCTCCCGCGTTTGCGTTGAAAATTGAAGGAATTGTCAAACCTGCGGGCTGTCGGTCCGCGGCGGTGGGAACGTCGTCAAGGACTTTCCTGGAATAACCAACAATCAGTTGGTTGACAGTAACGGGGCTCAGAATGTTTGTCAGGTTCAAAACTAAGCCCTGGCCGGGATTCAGGAACAATCCTGGATTGGTGGAGAACGAGGCACTGGAGGGAGCCAGGATATTCTGGTCCTGCGTCCAATTGTCGCGAATGTAACGTACCATGAGGGACATTGTTCGCGTCAACTGCAAGTCTACACGGCCCAATTCTTCCCGCCAGTCGGTATTACTGTCGGTGCTGTACACAAAGTTGGGCGCGCCAGAGCTGTTTGGAAGTGGGAAAAACTGTTGAGCCAAAATCCTTGCATTCGAATCAATCATCGTAGGCGGGATGATGTTTCCCGGAAACGGTTGATGGCTGACCGGGTCGGTAATGGGGGTAGAAACTGAGCTGAAATCGCCTTGTCGTTCGGCGGCAGTGGGCGTTTCCGCCGTGAAAACGCCCTGGGGTGGCGCAACAAAGCTCGCTATCTGGGGGCCAATGCGTCGATTCCAGGCTTGGGAGTAGAAGAAATGAACCCTATCGTGCCACCGGCTAGCCTTTGAAGGTAAAACGGGGCCTCCCAACGTGAAGCCGAACATGTTCTGGTTGAGGGGACTGACAGAGCTAGAAAAAAAATTCCGAGCGTCAAAGGCGGAGTTGCCGTTGACTTCGTAAACAGAGCCGTGGTATTCCTGGCCGCCGGACTTCGTGACCACGTTGACTTGTCCGAACCCGAAACTGGAGTTGTCGGCGCTGTAATTGCTTTTGTGAATTTGGACCTCTTGGATGGCCTCCATAGGTGGAAAAAGATCCAAGCCGCGCAAGCCTGCCGTATCCATGGCAATGACGCCATCATACGTAAACATGGTGGTCTGCACGCTGCCGCCATTAACAGACACAAGGGGGTTACCCTCCTGCCCCACACCCATACGCAGACCGGTTTGCTCAGAAGCAACCCCTGGCCCTAGGGTAAGAAGTTGCGTGAAGTTCCGGCCGTTCAGGGCCAGATCTTGCACTTGTAGTCCGGTAACAAGAGTGTCCACCGCCCCGCTCGTGGTGTTCAATGGAGGTGGAGCGCCGTTCACCGTGACAGCCTGGGTGGTGGCACCAACCCTGAGTGTGATATTAATCCCTAAATTTGAGTCCGCATTCAGCTCTACGCCCCGCCGGTCGAACCCGTTGAATCCTGCGATGGTAGCTGTGATCTCGTATTCTCCAATCGGAAGGGCGGAGAACACGTAATATCCGCTGCCATTGGTATTTGTGCTGCGGCTGAATTCTGTTGTCATCTGGGTGACCGTCACGTGTACACCCGGCACCACCGCCCCACTACTGTCCGTCACTGTGCCTGTAATCGTGCCTGTACCGGTCGTCTGGGCCTTCAAACCAGGACACATACATAGCCCCGCACCGACAACAAGCGCAAAGGCGATTCTTTGAAATTTGCTTCCCATAATTACCTCTTAAATTCCAAGATCCTGAGACGGAAAATCCGGAGGTATGCGAAACAAAACGCGCGATGGAGTGAGACACACCCCTGATCGCCCTATATCCTTGTATGCGATATATTGTGTTTTTTATACAGTCAAGCGGTTTGGTAGCGAACTTCCTCATTTGCCTGCGGTCAAAGCCTCCTCCGAAGCCTGCCGACCGGGACCTTCCCCCTGTTCCACGCCGCCAGAATAATGCATAACGACGCATGATCTGACTGCCGGATCAACTCGTTTCCGGGACCA
Source organism: Terriglobia bacterium (assembly GCA_035945615.1). Taxonomy (GTDB): domain Bacteria; phylum Acidobacteriota; class Terriglobia; order UBA7540; family UBA7540; genus RH2-MAG17b. The sequence continues at coordinate 64,793 of DASZAA010000015.1, read as the reverse complement.
ACCTCGTTTCCTTTACTTCTTCTGCGGGCTTCACAGCGGAAGCCTGCAAGATTCGGTCCTGGGTGTTCCCGATCTGCTCGATCATGATTTGGCGCGCGCGGTTCGCATCCCGAGCCTCGACCGCAGCCACCAAGCTCAGATGTTCGCCGGTCGCTGTTGTAGAATCGATGCCGATATCGAGCCCCAGATAAATAGGTCGCTCCAGTTGTTCTAAAACAGACCGGACCATCGATGCCAACCGGAGATTTTTCGCACAACCAGCGACAGCCACGTGGAACGCAATGTTGTTTTGGAGATATGTTTTATAGGTCTTTCGTTCTCCGGGCAGATAGGGCAATCCAGCTAGTCGCCTCAGTTCAGCGACGTCTTCCGGATCCCTTCGAGCTGCGGCCAAGTATGCGGATTCAGACTCCACGATCCGGCGAACCTCGAAGAGATCTCGAAGATCCTGCAGCGTAATCGGTGCCACTTGATAGCCGCGATGCCGGATGAGATTAACTAGGCCTTCTTGGGTGAGTCGGTTCAAAGCCTCACGCAAAGGAGTGCGGGAAATACCCATCTTCGCGGACAAATCCTTTTCGACAATCCGTGAACCGGGCGGCAACGAACAATCAAGAATTTGCTCTTTGAGTTGCTGGCGCACCCATTCTGCGAGCGCGACCGGGCGATTACTGTATATTGCATTTTGCATACAATGTAGTATAAGGTAGAACCTAGCCAGACGCAAGAAGATCGCGCTGAGTAGACGGGGAACACGGAGCGTGCACTGGTGCAGCGTGAAAGTGAGAAGGGGATCACACTTGTTGGATCGAAGATAAGGGCGCCCGCACGCTGGTCCATCGGTGTTAGCGTTTGGGGTTTGTCAACAGGCACCTTACAACAGTCGAATTGATCGCAACGGCTAAATCGTTGGGGAGTTCCGGTCCAGCGATGATCAAATTCGCGACGGAATTCACGAAACAGGGGTCGGGGGCTTTGAGAAACTACGACGTGGTTGCAGCGCGGCAGGAAACCCTGATGAAGCCCGCGGGAAACGGAGGTTCACGATGACAATTGATGAACCGGGAAAGCAAATTTTCGGCCGGCGAGAGGTTTTGAAGAGCATCGCAGGTGCGGCTGCCGTATTACCGATGGCCAGAGGAAATACGGCTATGCCATTTAGTGGCGCCGGGAATCGAGGAGGGAGGCTGAAAGTGGTGGTGGCCGGGGCGCACCCCGATGATCCCGAATCCGGATGCGGCGGAACTATGGCTCGCTATGCCGATCTTGGTCACAAGGTTTTTGCTCTCTACCTGACCCGTGGCGAAGCGGGGATTGAAGGCAAGTCGAACGAGGAAGCTGCCCGGATTCGCACTGCCGAGGTCGAAAAGGCTTGCAGGATACTAGGCGTGCAGCCGCTGTTTGCGGGACAAATTGATGGGGCGACCGTGGTGAGCAACGACCGATACGATGATTTTCGGAGAATTCTGGAGTCGCTCGCGCCTGATGTGGTCTTCACCCACTGGCCGATCGACACGCATCGGGATCATAGGGCGACTTCGCTGCTGGTTTTCGACACGTGGCTTAAGACCGGGAATGCCTTTGCGCTTTATTATTTCGAAGTGATGACAGGCCAACAAACCTCCCAATTTTGTCCAACAGACTACGTAGATATCACGGCTACAGAGCCGCGCAAGCGTGCGGCCTGTTATGCTCACGTGAGCCAGAACCCACAAGGGTTTTATGATGTGCACGATAAAATGAACCATTTTCGTGGAATGGAAGCCGGCTGTAATTTGGCAGAAGCTTTTATTCGGCACGTACAAGACCACAGCGTTCCACTGCCCGATCTGACGCCAGGAGTTTCGGGATGAGAATACCCACTATTGTCCGGTCATCAGTGGAGCGGATTTAATCGGTTGCGCAGGTCAGGCCAACTCATTGGACTCCTTGAAGTGCGAGCGAGCCTGTAAATCGGCATCTTTCGAAAAGGGTGATACTCGGAATTCATGACATGGGGTAGAGGCCAAGCGCAATCACAGGCAGGTGAGCACAACCTCCAGAAGAACCTAAATGGGGATCGGATCCAGATTGGACCTTCACCGGGTTGGGTGACAGCCAGAGAACTTCTTGAGGAGAGCGTTGTCTGGTGCAACGGCAGTGGTGGCGCTGCGCGATGCTGAGCGTGGCCAGGAAAGTTATTGGCCAAGAACACAAAGATGCATCCGCCACTCCGTTTGCGGCTTGCCGCATCAATGGTTGGTCCAGCAATCTTCAAACTCACAGCAACAGAGGAGGACGCAAATGAGACCTGAAACTTTTGCTCGGAAGATTATGCTCGCCGTGTGGATGCTTGGAGCAATTTCGTGTTGTTTATTTCTCGTTACCTCCGGATGGGGACAGACGATTTTTGGGACGATTACGGGCACGGTCACCGATCAATCCGGCGCTGCGGTTCCGGCAGCGACCGTCACGGTCACCAATGAGGCTACCGGAATCCAGCGGCGAATTAGCACTACCGCGACTGGCGTGTATGCCGTGCCGGACCTCGGCGTAGGTAGTTATCGCGTCCGTGCCGAAAAACCAGGTTTTCGCGCCTATGAAGAGGCAGGTGTACACCTCAATGCCAACCGGACCGTCAACGTTGATGCGCGGCTTCAAGTCGCCTCGACCGGTACAACGGTCGAGGTGACGAGCGCCGCACCGCCGCTCAACACGCAGACTGGGACCCTCGCCAACACAACCCTTCCCACTCAGTTGCAGCAGCTCCCCGTGATCACCCGTCAAAAAGGGGACGAAGCATTGTACGGGTACGAACTGTATAACGTTGGAGCGAGCGAGCAGGCCTGTGCCGGATGTGGTCTCGATGCCAATGGATCGAGGAGTGCGGGGGGCTATGACCAGCAAGCGACGGTGGACGGCATTACGGTGATGTCGGGTCTCGATGGAGTAGGCGGGAGCACCGTCCAGACTGGCGTCGAAGCCACCGGAGAAGTCAGTGTGCAGCTCGCCAACGCGCCCGCGGAGTTCAGCCAGCCCGTGCAGATGACGATGGTAAGCAAATCCGGCACGAATCAGTTCCACGGCAGCGTCTTCGAGGACTACAACGGAAACGGTCTCAACGCGCGAAACTTTTTCTCGAGCAGCGTTCCGTTCCGCGTCTATAATGATTTCGGCGCCAGCCTGGGCGGACCGATCAAACGGGATAACACCTTCTTTTTCGCCGATTACGAGGGCTCGCGCGAATCGACCGACGTGATCGATACCAACAACGTCCCGCTTCCCGCGTGGCGCACGGGAGATTTCAGCGGCCTTTCCAAGACCATCATGAATCCGTTTACGGGCCAGCCTTTTCCGGGCAATGTCATCCCCTCAAACTTGATCAGCCCGGTATCGCAAAAGATCCAGGCACTTTACTTTCTCCAGCCCAACTTTGGTCCTTCCGGCCTTCAGTCGGGTAACTACAGGGCGCTGCTTCATCCCGGTAACAACGGGGTGACTATCTACGACAGGTTCGATACCCGCATTGACCATAATTTCAGCAATAAGGACATGGTCTTTGGACGCGTCAGTTATAACCGCATGCCGATAGCGGCTTACGTTGCTCACGCAATCCCACCCTTCGGCTTCCGCACTTCGCTGCGTGTGGCGAGCTCAGGCGTGCTATCGTGGACCCACACGTTCACGCCGAGCCTCTTGAACGAAGCCCGCTTCGGCTTCGCGCGGGACAACAATCAGGTCAAGAGCCCGGTGGTAGGGAGTCAGATTCTCCAGCAGGTGGGGATTCAGGGAGTTGCTACGTCCGGGCTGCCTACATATCCTGCGTTCAGCGTGTCGGGTCTGACCTCGCCCGGCTCAGTACCATATTTTGGTGGTGTCACAACAAATTTCGAATGGACGGATAACCTCAACTGGGCGCGCGGCTCCCACTCGATGAAGTTCGGGTTTGACGTGATCCGCGACCGCGACAGCAGTTTCTTCTACGGCGGCAGTGTATACGGAACATACAGTTTTACGGGCGCATTTTCGGGAGCCGCTTACGCAGACTTTTTGCTCGGACTTCCTCAATCGACAAGCAACACGATACCTAATCCTCTTCCGCACGATTTCGGCAACTGGTGGAGTGCCTATGCGCAGGATCAATTTAAAGTGCGGCGGAGCTTGACTCTCAACTATGGTGTCAGGTGGGAAGCCCAGGAGCCGTATTACAGTAATCGGGGCTTGCTCTATAACTTCGATCCTAAAAGCGGCGCATTGGTCGTGACCAATCAGGGTCAAGCTCGTATCAACCCTCAGTTCCCCACCAACATTCCCATCGTCACGGCAAGCCAGGCAGGTTATCCTGCAGGCACTCTGCTCTACGGGCATCACGCCAATTTCTACCCGCGTCTCGGTTTTGCTTATCGACCCTTTTCGAGTGAGAAAACCGTTATCCGCGGCGCGTATGGAATTTACGGACTGACAACTTATGGAAGTGCCACCGGGTTCCTGACGGGAGGGCCGTATTCCGGCGGCGAGTCGTTCACGAATAAGGTTGTGAACGGTGTTCCGCTCTTCAGCTTTCCTGATCCGTTCCTCACGACGGGCGCAACGCCGTCGGAATCGGTGGATGGCATAAACCCTCATCTTGGCGTTGCCTACCTGCAGCAGTGGAACCTGACTGCGGAGCATGAATTGGCAGGATTCGCGCTGACCGCCAGTTATGTCGGAACCCATACAGTCAATCTTCCCTACGTCCGCAACCTCGATCAGCCCGTGCCGAGCACGACGCCTTTTTCGCCCTCGGAGCTACCATATCCTGCTTACATTTCGGTCGACTGGTCCGAGAATGGCGCGACAGACGTCTATGACGCCCTTCAGCTTTCTGCGAGAAGGTCGTATGGGAAAAACCTGCTGGTCAACGCAGGCTTCACTTGGGCGAGGGACCTCACGAACTACCAGGAGGGCGCTTCAGGCACCTGCTTTGGTTGCGTCGGTCCGATTCAAAATGCATATGACCTCGCAGCGGAATATGGCAACAACGCAACCTATCCCGCAAAGAGCTTTTTCGCTCAACTGGTCTACGCCTTACCCGTCGGACACAACGAGCGTTTTCTGGGAAACGCATCGAAGCCGCTCGACCTTGCCTTGGGCGGGTGGCGGATGGCCTGGATGGTAGACGCCCACTCGGGTTTCTTCTTCACTCCCAGCTTCGACGGGTTCGATACGTCGAACACGAACAATCCAGGCGGCAGGCCGGACGCCGTCGCGGGGGTGAGCACTACACCCTCTTCCGGCCAGAACATCAACAACTGGCTTAATCCAGCGGCCTTTGCGATTCCAGGCTGTACTAGTTCCAATCCACTCTGTTCGTCTCCCGCTGACGTCGGACGGTTTGGGAACGCCGGCGTAAATACTCTTGTGGGCCCCGGACTGACGGATGTTGACCTTTCTCTCATGAAGGACTTTCACCTTACGGAGAGATTAAATCTGCAGTTTCGCGCTACCGCCACGAACGTGATTAATCATCCGAACTTCGGTCTTCCGGCTTCGGACATCAGTTCCCCAGGAACGTACGGCTCAATTACGAGCACGGCCTTCGATCTGTACGGACAGCAATCTCGTTTTATTGACTTTATGCTGCGACTGCAATTTTGAAGTCTCACAAACTTGCAAACCGCCAACGCTCTCGGCGACTCGATGCTTGACCCGCGAATCTTGATGGCAAATTCGAGAGTTTTTGCGCCGAGGTCCACGTCAAAAACCTGCGCCGTGCTGTGCCGGCAATCCGTGCTCGTTTTTGAGCAGCCTATCATGCGATTGCTTTTCTCCATCCTTGTTAGTTTGGTAGCGGCGGCCCGGGTTTTTGGGGCTCCTAATCCAAACCCCAACCTCGAGAGCTTGGTCGCTGAGCTTCGCGGTGAGGTTCAACCCGATCAAGCGATGGATTTCGTGCGGCATATCTATTCAACCGACCGGTGGTTCACGTTTCCAAAGTTTAAGGAGACGACGGATTATCTTCAGAGTGCCATGTTGGCAATTGGGCTCCATCGCGTGGAACGGCTGGGCGCTCCTGCCGACGGTACGAGCCAGTTCGGCTACTGGACCGAGCCTCTCGCCTGGGATGTCACGAACGCCCGGCTCGAAATCGTCGATCCCACTGTCCCGGCCGCCGAGCGAGTCCTTACCGATTATCAGAAAGTTCCGTGTTCGCTATGCATGTGGAGCGGAGCAACTCCACCTGGCGGCGTGACTGCAGAGGTGGTGGAACTAAAAGAGACAAAGCCCCAGGCGATTGGCAGACTCGACTTGCGGGGAAAGCTGGTGCTTACCGCGGATGTTCCATCTGACATCAAATGGGCGCTCGCCAAAGCAGGCGCGCTCGGCGCCATCAACACGTATACCGAGAATCCGGGTCTGCTCGACGGCCGGCAGTGGATCAACGCCTGGGGAGACGACGGCTGGGCCTTCACCAAGGGTAGCGCTCCGCTGCTCTGTTTTTCACTTTCCCCGCGAGAAGCGGCTCTCGTACGTAGACTTTTGGCGGAACACTGTTCGTTGCACGTGAAGGCGATTGTGAACAGCCGGTATTACGACGGAATCTATCCCTACGTGACGGGTGTGATTCCCGGCATTGGACGGGAGGAAGTGCTCACTCTCGGCCATAACGCGGAACAGGGAGCTGAGGATAACGCTACCGGCGTTTCGGCAATGCTCGAAGCGGCCGCGACACTTAACCGGCTGATCGCTTCGGGCCGGCTGCCGTGGCCGAGGCGTAGCATCCGCATTCTCGCTGCACCGGAAATGTACGGGTCGATGCATTACGTTGCTACCCACCCGGAACGCATGCGCCGTACTATAGCGGCGATGACCGTCGATACGCCTGCCGGCCCTTACGACGTCGCAGGGACAGAATACACGTTCTCGGTGGACCCGTTAGTGGCCAGCTCTTACGTTGACGCTTTCATTCTCAAAATCGCCGCAGATTATTTCCCATTCATCGATCTCGGTTTTCACGATTACTATCTCCGCAAGGTCGGGAGACCCTGGCATGAACAACGCTATGTCGCCTGGTCCGACAGTTACTTGAGCGACCCGGCGATCGGGGTTGCCGACGTGGCGGTATCGAGCGACAGTGGCGTCGAGACCCACCACAATAGCGAAGATACTCCGAATCGCATTGACCCCCGCTCGCTCCGCGACCTGTCGGTCGTAGATGCTACGTTTCTGTATTACCTCGCGAACGCGGGAGAAGCCGAAGCTCTGTGGCTCGCGCAACTGAGCGAGACGCACGGCGATGACATGATCCTGCGCGCAACCGAGCCTTATCTCGACTCGATCGCTACTGCGGGCAGCGCCAACCAACTCGGCCAGCTTTGGTGGCAAGGGATTCAGAAGATCGACTTTATGGTGGGGCGCGAGGTGCATTCAATCGATTCGGTGGAACGGCTTGTGCCGGAGTCCGGACGCGCCGCGCTACTGAAATCGCTTGCGCCACTCGACGAGAGCCTCCGTCGTCTCGGGAAAGATCAGAAGGCGCGAGTGCAGGACGCGGTGGGCGAGAGGGCGCGATTGCTGGGTATTTCGCCGCCGGATCGCCCAATCGAGGTTCAACCGCCGAACGAACGCGCGGCGTCCACCATCGTGGTCAAGCGCAAGCGCCTCGGCACCATCCCTCTGGACGAAATCCGGCCCGACCGGCGTGAGGGGTACCCCTCCGGCGCCTGGGATCTGGTCGCAATTACCGCCTTGTACTGGTGCGATGGGCATCGGCCGCTATCCGAAGTCGTTCGTCTGACAGAACTGGAGCGCGGCCCGGTGAACTTTGACTTCGTGGGCTACTTCAGGTTTCTCAAAGAGCACGGCTACGTCGATTTCGTAAAACGCAAATAGCGCTGCCGATCCGACGGTTGGTTCGGTGCATCGCGAACCCTACACAATGAAATGACAAATTTCCCAAGCGCCCCTGCGCGACTCATCACGAAAACCATTGTAATCGCCGCGACAGCGCTCATTGCCCTTCTCACTCCTCGGGCCTTCAACGCTTCCCAGACTTCCGTCATTGCGGGCCGTGTCCTTGACTCCGCGACGGGCCAAGTCATTCCGTGCATTGTCGAGATCGCATCCGCCCGCGATCGGGCCGGCTCAAATACACAGCACTTGCATTTCCGTTCAGCGGGCCAATTTTACCAAGCGGTCCCGCCAGGAGCCGTGACGGTCGTAGTGAGTCGTGGATTCGACTACCTCGCGCAGCGACAAACATTTAATCTTCGCCCCGCGCAGCACGTCCAACTCATCTTCCGCTTGCGGCGTCAGGCCGACCTGCGCCGCCTGGGGTGGTACTGCGGGGATAACCATGTGCATATGATCCATGGCACGGAGAAGGTTGCTGTTAACTTTTCTGACGTGGCGCTTGCGGCGAGGGCCGCGGGGCTTGACTATATGTCTGTCGCGCAGAACTGGAACCTTCCTGCTGGCGAAATAACGCCCGCGCACCTTGCCACGTTGTGCAAACGCGCGAGCACACCCAACTTTATCCTCACCTGGAACATGGAAGCTCCCAAGAACTATTGGCGCGGTGACGTCTCCCATTGTCTCGGGCATTGCTGGACGCTCGGAATGCAGGGTTACACGACTGCAGGACAGGACGTCATTCGGGCGCTATTCCAGATGAGCGCCCACGACTATGAGAGTGAAAAAACTCCGACTCCCAATTTTGAATCCCAGGCGCTGATTCATTCACTGGGAGGGATTGTAGTCTATAGCCATCCGTGCCGGTGGGGCTGGGGCAAGTGGGGCGGAAAGGGCATCTATCCGGTCGAACCCGGGAAGCTCATCTCGAATCTTGCGCAAGAACTACCCTACGATACGATCGTTGGCCCTACTTATGACGGAATCGACATCCTGATGCAGTCCTGGGATCGGGAAAATTATCTCGAAGCTCAATCGCTTTGGTTTCTGTTGCTGAATAAGGGATACCGAATACCGGGCACCGCCTCGACGGATGCCTCTTTCGACAAACCCGAAAGCGCCAAGCCGGGAATCGTGCGAGTCTACACCCACGCGGCGGCCCCACTCAGCATTGCCGCCATCGCCAGGGCAATGAAGGCGGGGAAAAACTTCGTGACCAGCGGGCCATTGCTCTTGATGCAGATTGACGGCCACCAGCCGGGGGACGTTATCACTCTCCACCACGCTTCGGACTTTCAGGTACAACTGCAGGCCTGGCCCTCGGGGATAGTCGGCGAGCGCCTGACGAGAGTCGAATTGATTCGCAATGGAGAAATCCTGAAGCAGTTTGTCCTCGACGGCCCAAGGAAGGAATTCAGGGCCCGGTTTAGCATTCATGAAACCGGGACTGCGTGGTACATCGCACGCTGCTTCGGGTCAACCGATTTGCAGGTCGCCATCACTAACCCAATCTACCTTCAGGATCCCGATTATCAGTCGCCACAGCCCACTGCGGCCTACGTCACAGGAATCGTCACGAGCGCTGCCGGAAAACCGCTGGACGGAGAGTACGACGTTATTCGGATGGTTGGCTTAACCCCGGTTGTGTTGTCGAGGCACGGCTTCAGTGATGGCCGGTTTATCGCCGATGTCCCTGGAACAGCCAGATTACAAGTTCGAGTCCCCGGCTATAAACCGATGATGAAGAGCGTGTTTATGGATTATCAACCTCTACTACGAATGGCCTTGGACATGCGAGAAGCTGAACTTACCGATTGGAGAACATTCCGAGAAATCAAGGAGCTACTCCGCCATGTTGATCTCAAGTTCCAACTGACTCCATCAGAGCTGCCGGGACTGCAGTGAACACAGACATAGCGCGTCGATTTCTCGTTGGGAGGAAATTCAGTTAAATACCGTCCAGCAGGCCTCTGCGAACTTCCGTGGTCACTCACGCCGTAAACACAGAAATACACCGGCCACCGGGTCGATTTTCAAAACCTGAAAATCTGCGGGTGTGGTAGGAAGACAGCCAGTTGGATCTCTAGAAGGGGAGAATCACAATGGCGGACGACCAAAAACCCAAAGTCGTATTCGGGCGACGAGGGCTTTTAAAAAGTGCCGTGGGCTCGGTGGGGCGGTCCTAACTCTGCCAGGCGTACCAGATGGCACGGCATAGCCGCTGCGCTATACGAAGAGTTCCCGAAGCGACTTCGAGTGGTGGTGTGGCACGATGGCCCGTCACGTCGATCATGGCCATCTGGTTTTTCCCTCTATCTGACTCGTGGCGAGGCAGGGATTACAGGCAAGTCACACGCAGAAGCTGCTGCCGTCCGCACAGCCGAAGTCGAAAAGGCATGTCGGGTTCTCTGTGAGCATCTGGTTTTGCGGGACAAATTGACGGGGCGAGCGAAGTGACCAACCAACGCTGCAATGATTTCCGCAAAATCCTGGAGTCTCTCGCGCCCGATGTGGTTTTTACACATTGGCCGGTCGACACGCGTCGCGATCACCGAGCGACCTGTTTACTGGTATTCGATGCCTGGCTTGAAAGCCGGAAACGCTTTGCCCTTTATTATTTCGAGGTCATGACGGGTGAGCAGACTTCGCAATTCTGGCCGACGCACTATGTGGACATTACCGCTACCGAAGCGCGAAAACGAGCCGTTTGTTATGCCCACTTGAGCCAGAACCCAGACGACTTCTAGGGTATTCACGATAAGATGAACCACTTTCGTGGTATGGAATGTGGCTCCATGATGGCAGAGGCCTTCATTCGGCACGGTCAGAACCACGATGTTCGCTTGCCTGATTTGCCGGAGGGAAAATCACTCTGATTGTGAATTCGGGTTAGTGACGGGTCCATGGCCAGCAGTTGCGTAAGGCGTTCCGTACCTTGCCAGTCTGCGGGTCTCATCAAAATACGGGCGCCTCGATTGCCCGGCGTGCACGCTCATCGGTGTTCAAGCGGCGGCCAGACCGACGAACAGAGAAGCCGATGGCCCCGAATTGAAGGTCGAAGAGGGTGCACTGGCTTTGGAACAGCCCTAGTATCCAGCAGCAGCTCGCAGCTCATGGAGGCTTGCTCGCGACCAAACGACCACGGCGCCATCGACGGTTGCTCAAAACCCGATTAACCACTCGGCTGCAGGGCGAACCTGGGATGTGCATTGGCCTGAAGGTGAGATGGGCGTCTTCTCACAGTCGCTTTTTGTGACAGCAAAAACAGATGCCTTGGCCGACTATTCTTATCCTTCAGCGTTGGTTGTAGTACGTCCGGAGAGATTCGGACTCCCGACCGTATGCTTTATAGTCATGTGGTTGTGGTCAGCGGTCGAATTACTAAATCTCTGCCCACCTCTCCAAACTACGCTGCTAGTCAGCGTAGTTGAACCCCGCCGCCCACCCGTTAAAAGTCAGTCTTATTTGTTGCGCGACCGGGTTTCTCACTAACTATTGAGGGGTTTAGGTAGACGCTCAGCATTTGAAGCAATTCGGGCGGGAGGCCTCGACCCGTCTTCGAAGGACCGGCCAAGTCTCCTGCTCGCGGCTCGCTCTGCATTCCTTTGGAACGGAATTTTGGTACAACAGTCATCTGGAGCCGGTTTTCGGAGCACTTCGGTAATCGGTGGGCTAGATTACTAGCTTTTTTCAGGGCTTAAGTCATTGATCCTTGGTACGATATTGGTGGACCTGGAGGGGTTCGAACCCTCGACCTCATGACCGCCAGTTCTTGTGGGGCTATTGAAAACAAAGAGGATCAACCACTTAAGTCGGCAAACTCCGGCAAAACCCGGCAAAATCCGCAACCCACCCTCAGCAACAGATCCTAAATCTCAGCCAGTGGAGGGAACGGCGGTGAAGCATGACGCTAGCTTCTCCGCACGTCGATTTGGATGCACCGGTGGAACGGTGCGAAAACACTCAGTACAACCGAGTAAACCTGTTCGCAGGTCAGTTCCCACAGACTAGCCACAACTGTCAACCACAAGCCGGCGGTTTCGCAACCATAGGATCCCTGCTTCCGCACCTTGGCATCACCAAGCGGACTCTCAAGAAACTGGAAGCCATTCAGTTCGTCCGGAACAAGCGAGAGAGTCACAGGCAGGAAATCGGCTACAATGCCCGGCCGTTCGTTCTCTGCGGTCTCCCGTTGCGTCAACCACCCAAGAACCAACTCATCTATACTCGCCGCAACGGCAATCTCCGCTTGGAAATCACCGCCCATCCGCGATTCGGCTTACCTTACGGCCAGGACCGGCTGATTCCCATCTGGCTGGCAACTCTCGCCCCGCACCAAAAGAGCCGCACCCTTCATTTCGACAGCCCCTCTCAATTGCTTGATTACTTCCGGCTCCGGAAGGATGGGTCTCAGTACCGCCGAATGAAAGGCGCCTTTCAGCGACTTTTCGCTGCCACGATCTTCTTCGGATCAGAGGACCAACCGAAGAAGCGCCTGATTGTTGATTGGACTCGCTTCCACTTCCTTGACGAGATGCAACTCTGGTTCAATCGCCAGGACCAGATGCAGCCACCTGCCCAAGAAACTCCCTGCAACGTCGTAGTTCTCAGCGACGCGTTCTATCGAGAACTTGTTGGGCATCCGATTCCAGTTGAGCGCGACGTGGTTGCGGCGCTGGCCCATGTTCCGCTCTTCGGCCCCAACGGCCTCACAAACCAGCTGGGTACCAAGCAGTATTCGGTCGAGAGGCTCTTCCGGCACAAGATCACTCAGTGGCTTCGCCACGTCAAGCAGCTTTGGCCAGAATGTCCTGCGTTCATTTCCGATGACGGGCTCTTTCTGGTTATCTCCTCGTCCCGGCATTCAGCTCCAATCAAGCCGGTGGAGAGGGCTGTGAACTCATAAGGTCTTCCACAGCATTTTGGTTAAGAATGCGCATTCGAGTTTCCAATTACGTGCCCGCGAAGCCACGGCATTTCAGTTACGCCGGCACCGCATTTCGGTTACGCTCTCGCGGCAGTTTAGTTGCGGTAATTACAGTCAACTCTTTTGCTGAGAAGGTGTTACGGGTAACGCCTGCAGATCCGCTACTTTGTCCTTGTAGCAAGAAACCTGTAATAGGCAAGATGAAGTTGTGCAAATCCCACAAGTCATCACAGCGACCGCCTGCCGCTCAGGGGGAGAGCTGCATTGACTCCGATCATGACCACGATCTCTTCCGTCGGTCGGCAGACGAGAGATCCCTGCGAATGGCACCTTCTGCTTCTGACCTTTACTGCCATCGCACTGCTCACACAGATCGTCGAGCGAATGCCGCAGCCCATAATCAATCATGGTATTCTCGTTCTGTCGGGCCAGGTGTGCAGCGGGTGCCAATTCCCTCAACCGGGAGTACTCTGAAGACGAAGAGATCGACAATGAGAGCCAAAGTTACGTTACGCCATACAGTGACGTGTTACGAATGCGGCGCGCAGGTCACTGATCTTACGCGCACCAAAACCGCGATTCGCAACGAACTGAGGGGCCAAGGTTGGATTGTAGCTATCCCGATGTGGGCGGCTGGGCTAGGAACACGTGGCGATCCCACAATTGCCCGCAAAACGGTTGACTGCTGTCCAGGTTGTGGCTGGAAACAGAAGGTCGAGGCGATGCGAAAGCTAGAGGAATACAACCGCTGGCGGGGTAAGGTGTCAACCAGCGGTAGGTTGCAATGAGCGCGGAATCAAGGCGATGTTGTCTGAGATCGAGGAGCATTCGGAAACCTATTGAACACGCCTGCCCTACCCATTAGCGGGCTGCAATGACTTCCGAGTGGCGCGTGATCCGCTCGGAATGTCCATACGTGATACGGCAGATGTACGAAATGCCGACATAACTGGCCAATCGTGATGCCCGATTCGATCTAACTTACGGGGAGTATGAGACTTAGAAACACGTGTACAGATTTGACCAGTCATGTCGAAATTAACCGGCCAACCCGCCGATTTTTCAATTATTTAGAGGTCCGGCTAGGGTTGGCCGGTTAATTTTAACTATACGTCCAAGTGAATGCTCAGATTTGTGTCCGAGTGGCCTGCATACGGGAGTGATCGTCTGTGGGGTCGAATCGAATCGTTCTCGAGCTACTCCGTTCACGATTTCGGGGCGAGTCGTTGTTGCAATCCCAGACGATCAAATGTCGCCCACCGTTTCGCAATCTTGCCGTCGCGGATGCGCCAGAACACCATACCGTGTCGACCCGAGTTTTGTTCCTGACGGCATTTCTTTAAGAAGCGAGGGCCAGTTCACGACCACCGTGATGGAAGGTGTCAGGCAGCTCGGTGGATCTTGGAATCAGAAACAGGCCATCTTTCGTAACATCGAACGTATCCGTGCGGTTTCCCGCGGTGTGAAGGTTGAAGAGAACTTTGGTGCACTGGCTTCGAAGCCGCCATCGGGTCCGCTCTTCGCCTGAACCGCCATCAGGTTCCTGACTAGGCCAATGAAATAGAGCTCTTTACCGTCGCGGCTTCAAACCGGGCGCGTGCCACCGCCTGTGGACACCTGCCATTTGCCTCCCGGCTTCGGGAAGGTCTGAACAAATATCTCATCGCGTCCGGTCTCATCCGAGTTGTATGCGATTCATTGGCCATTAGGCGAAAGCCGGGCATGGTTGCGTTGAACGCCCCTCTTAGAAATACAAACGCTTTGGCCACGTCGCCCGCCTGACCCGGGGAAAGCGGCAGCACCCGGATCGACAGGGTGCTGCCCGCAGGTTTCTCGAGGACATAGCGGCCATCACGAGACCAATCGGTCGGTCCAGTGCCGCCGCTCGCAGTCTTGTCTAAAAGCTGTTCTTCACCCATTCCGTTAACGGGCTTTTTGTAAATCGCCATCGCGCCCCTGGGCCGCCGGGACGGACAAACCTGTCTCATTCGCCGCGCCCGTCTCCAAAATCTCAGCGCGCTGCGATAGCACGGACCGGGTCGACGCCAGGATTGCGGCCACCGACCGGCACAGAGGAGAACGGCCGCAAATAAAAAACTGACAGTATGATTATCAATGTTGATCCAGCGAATGAAAAGCGATATAACGAATTCGTTACGGTGAATCTTCGACGGAGCGTGAGGCGCTCCAGCCCTCCGAATATTCCATGATGATTCAGGTTCTCGAAGAGGCGCGGCAATGACTCGGCTTTCTGTTGCACGGCTACGTGCTCGAAGGCCGTTTTCGCGAATAGCGGTTGGGCGCGCCGGGCGTGGGAACATTGTCGACGACCGGAGCGCCCCTGGCATGTGTCCGGGTCAAAGCAGCGGCGAGGGTGATGCCGCTGCCCGAGACCTGTGCACCGGCCGCGTGCGCATGCATGAGCGGCGAGGTGACGGTGATGGCGGTGGCGGTGGTGCCGAATCTTCTGATCGAGGAGACAACCGCCGTCTCGGCGTTCGCGCCGCTGCCAATAGTGATGGTCTGCCTGTCGCGAAAGTCAACCGCGCTGCCGATAGAGATTACGGTGGCGCCCACGTCGGTGGCGGTGCTCACGGTGGTGGCGCCGGCCGTGCCAACCGTCGCGATGACGGCGGTCTCGAGATTCGCGCCCGTATCAATCATGATCGTCTGGCCGGCGTCAAAGCCATCTACGTTGGTGACCTTGATATTCGTGGCGCCGACGGTCGATGGGGCCGACAGAGTGGCAGCGGCGTGCGTCAGAAAGTCAGTGCAGTTGCTATCGTTGTCAGCGCCGTCCGGAAAGCGGCCGGTGCTGGTATCGACGACTGCAGCAGCCATCCCGAAGGCACTGAATGGACCGGGCGCGGGCGCGTAGCAGCCACTCTGCCCTGCGCCGGAGGCGGCTTGGTAACCCCCGGCGGCCCACGGGTCGACGAGGCCGCCATAGTTGAGGCTGTCCACAACCAGTCCCGAGGCGTCACGCAGCACTAGGCTGCCTTCTCTGAGAGAGAGTCGGAATCTGCCGAAGAGAACGGCGTTGGTAGTAAGCTCAGGTCCACCGAACCACTGGTTAGGCGCTGGCGGCCCCTGATAGCCCGCAGTTGTGACTGCGGCGTCACGCACAACCGCATTGATCTCATGGCTGTTGGCCAGCGGGTGGTCAAGCTTGATGCCGGTGCCAAGCGGCTGGATGGGTTCATCGCTCGAATGGGCAAAGGCCGTCGCCGGCCGGAAGCTGATCCCTGTCCCCCGGTCGCTGAAGGGGAGATTGGCTGCATGGTTGAACTTGAGCGGGGCGGCCAGATCGAGGCCCGTGCCCGGTTCTACCACCTCCTCGCCGTTGGTATGCGTCTGATCAAGGGCCGGCGTAAAATCGATGCCGGTACCATCCGGACCCGAGGTGCCAGCGGCGGTGATGGTAACAGTTTGCTTGTTCGCAGGGGTGCCAATGATGATCTGGCGGCCTACAGCGAAACCGTTCACGCCGCGGACCTTGATATTGGTCGCGCCGGCGCTCGCATCAGCCGAGAGATTCGTGCGCCTTGCCTGCATGCCGACGCGCGTCACCGTCACGGTCTCGATTCCGTGGCCGACGCTATCGATGTCTAACCTGAATTTGTCGCCGACCGAAATATTGGCAACAGATGTCACCTGAATGTTGGTTGCGCCGGCGGGCGCGTCCGCCGCCAGGTAATCTTGCGTACCGGGCTTGCCAATCGTGGTGACCGTGGCCACCTCGTACCGCTCTCGGCCTCGAGCGACGGCGGGGTAGGTTGCGCCGTAACCTAGGGCGATCTTCTGGCCGACCGCGAAGCCGGAGACGCTCGCGACGGGCACGTTGGTCGAGCCGACGGGGATCGTGATCATCGGACCGTCGGGGAGGGGTTGCCACACGGTTGTACTCCTGCTGGCCGACGTCCCAACACTTACAATCTTGCGGGTTTCCGCACTGGTGCCCGTGCCGATGCTGATCGTATCACCGGCCGACATACCCTTCGTGCTCCTGAGATAGAGGGTGGTCCCGCCAGCGCGCGCGGGCACCGCCAGCCCGGAGTTCGAGAGGCCAAGCAAGTAGAAGTCGCCAGCCGCGATCTTCGTCCCGGCCGGGATCTTCACCGTCGAGAAGATTGCCTGTTGGGTCGCGTGCACGGTCAGGGTCCAGTTAGAGATGTCGACGCTATGGGCGCCGGCGTTGTAGAGCTCGATAAACGAGTCGGTCGCGTTAGCGGGAGGACCGGAGCTAATGCGGAACTCGTTGATCTTAACCGAGCTTACGTTCCGCGCCTTCTCAATCGTGGTCTCGATTTGCCTCCTGCCGCTAGCGTCGTTTGTCCACCGCGCCTTGCCAACCAGGTCGCCGTTGAAGGCCGCCGGCCCAGAGGTGATTTTGAAAGTCGCGCTTACGCTCGCACCCGGTGCGACAGGACCAGCGAACGTCTTCGATGTCCGGGTGGCGCCCTGAACGAAGGAGGTCCACCGCTTGTTGGGCACGGCAATGCTTAACTGGACGTCCGCCGCGAGCGCGCCCGTGGTATTCGTGAACGTCACTGCCGTCTCCTGCGAGGACCCTGGCGAGAACGTTTGGAGTCCTGGCGGAGCGGCAGTTGTCGAAGCCGGTGCCAAGCTCAACGGCAGCCTGCGGTACTTGGCAGCAACGATGTTGGCCTGCACAAGCTGCGCGGTCGAGTCCGTCGGGAACGTGTTTGCCGCCGTGATTGCGCCTTCATAGAACGTTCCCTGTGAGCCGTTGCTGTTGTCGCCGCCGTTGCCCAGCAGGATGGCCCCCTGCTTGCGCATCGGGTCATAGGTTGAATTGACGCGCGGTCCGCTGAACATAACCGCAAGGCTGCCTTGCTGCGCGTCGCCTCCCATGGAGGTCCAGTGGTGCGGTTTGCCCTCAGTTATCGCAGTCGCAAATCGCCAGGTGATGCTCGGCAGGTTTGGGCAAGGTTTGGATCCATCGGCGTTGACACAACCGACGAGGTTGTTCTCTTGGTCCGTCATGATCCACGGGCCGGGCGGCTTCCCGTAATACCAGGGAGCGGCGTTGCCGTAGTAAGCGGTTTCCATGGTGCCGTTGTCGTCGTCGCGGCTGTCGATCTCGGCGTTGCCGTAGTCGAAGCAGCAGCCGGAGTTGTAGTGCAGTCCGTCGATCACCCAGTACATCCCCTCCGCCTGGTCGTCGACTGCGGTGCCTTTTGCGTCGTCATCGCGTAAGCCCATACCCGGCTCGATGAAGACGCCGTATACCTTGTGGCCCATGATTGCAACGGGCGCCATGCCGGCGAGTGGGAGGTTATTCAACCCACCCATCGCAGGGCCACTGAATCCGCCGCGAGGCGCTTGGATCAGGTCGTTGTGATTGCCGGATTGATCATAGATAGTGGTGATCCAGCAGTACGTGTTGGCGCAGAATGCATCCTGCGCTGCCGCGTCGGCGTATCCGCCCGCATCCGGGTCCGGCGACGCGACGGGCTGGACAATGCCGATATCCAAGGTCCGGCCATCCGACTGGCGCATGACCTTGTAGAGCAGACCATTATAGGAGGCGTACAACGCCCGCGTGGTGCTGTGGGCGGCGACGCAGGGGTCGCCGGCGGCGGCGTAGATGTCACAGGGGCCTTTGGGCCTGGGCGGAGCAATATTGGGTCTCGCGCCCGCGTGTTGCGTCATCGTTAAGCTGGCGCCCACCACAGTAAGCGCCAGTGCGAGCAAATGTACAAGCTTGATTCTCGTTTTCATGCCTATCCGGGCCTCATTCCGGCGTCTGGAATTTTCACGCTTCTGGGGAATGGAATGTAAGTGAATCAAAGCGCGAAGGCTACGTTGAAGCCAACACCGTAGGTGTGGCTGGCAACCCGCCTACCGGGGACTGTACATTTTACTACCAGCATCTGCTGTAGCTGCGCTCTGTGAGCGGCCAGAGGCTGCCGCTACGACGCTTGGGCGTCACTTTAGTTTGTAATCCTCAATGCTCTGCCGGTCTAAGTATTTGGTTCGAACCAGGGGGTGCCGGGCATCTGGGCTCTTTTCGCCACTTCGTCGTTCATTTCTACGCCGATGCCAGGGCGGTCCGGAGGCGTGACGAATCCCTGCTCAATGATTTCTCCTTCCTTCACCCAGTTCTTCCAATAGTCCGGATAGTTGATCCAATGCCACTCACACGCCAGGAAGTTCGGAACGGAGGCACATACGTGCGCCGTCGCCATCACCCCCACTGGCGAGACGACGCAGTGTGGCGCCATCGGAACGTAATACGCCTCCGCGAGGTTCGCGATTTTACGCCCTTCGGACAATCCGCCGGTCTTTTGGAGATCGGGTTGGATGATATCTACCGCCTGTTTCTCGAACAGCGAGGTGTAGCCCCAGCGCATGTACAGATTTTCGCCGCAAGCGATGCGTGTCTTGGTCGAACGCCGGATATTCGCCATCGCATCGATGTTTTCCGCCGGCACAGGCTCTTCCAGCCACAGCAATCGAAACTCTTCCACCGCCTGCGCTACGTGTTTACCGGTCGCCGCGTCGTAAAATGCGTGCATATCCACGGCCAGCTCGATCTGCTTCGGAAGCATCTCCCGGATATGGCGGATCCATGTCACGATGCGATCGATCTCATAATCGTTCGCGGTGCGGTTCGACAGGTCCCAGCGGTTCGGATCGCGGAAGTCGTCCACGTCGATTTTGCACGCCTTGAATCCGTTTTCCGTAACCCAGGGGATTTTCCGGTTGGGTTCGGCGCCCACGGGGGTGCGCATATCCGTGTCGCAGTAGATCATGACCTTGTCCCGGAACTTGCCGCCCATCAGTTGATAAACCGGCAGGCCGAGCGCCTTGCCCGCGAGATCCCAAAGGGCCATATCAAGGGCGCTGAGCGCGGTGGTGTATTGGCCGCCCTGCGCGCCGGCGAAGACGCCAAATTGTCTGAGCGCCTCCCAGATCGCGTCGATGTTCAGCGGGTCCTTGCCAATGAGGAAGCGCCTGAAGCTGTTGATCAATGCCGGGGTACCGATGGCCGCATCGGTCGATTCGCCTTGGCCGATCAGACCTTGGTCCGTGTAAATCCGGACATGCGCCTGCGGCCCGTGCACCCGCACCATGGCCGTGCGCACGTCGGTGATCTTCAGCCTGGGGCGCTGGTAAGGTGTGGCCGCGCCCTGAATGGCGCTCGAGAGCGATGAGAGGGCTACCCCCCCAGCAAGTGCAGCCGATGTCTCCAGCGCTCCCCTGCGGTTCATTACCATGACCGTGCTCCTTGTCAATCGAAAGTTGGGGTTTCAGTGCTCCGGAAGGCGCTGTTTCGAGCCCTTCGAAGCCGCCCATTTGTTGAATTCCTCGATCATCTGGTTGCTCCAGCGCCCGTCGATCTCGCCGGGCGTATACTTTTGCTCGCGCAGCATTTCCTCCCCCCAGTCATCGACCAGATGGTCCAGCTCCGCGTGGTCGGCTACCTGCTCGGCGAACTGCGGCGGTATGAACGTGATCCCTTCAGGATCACTGAGTACCACGTCTCCGGGCATCACCGTCGCTTGGCCGATCCTGATGGGCACGTTGATTCCCATCAACATGACCTCGTGGAAAAATGAAGGGTCTGTTCCGCGGCAAAACACCTCGAAACCTTTGATCTGCTCGATTTCGGCGACGTCTCGGACCGAGCCGTTCAAGATAACGCCGTTATGACTCTTCGTAAGAATCGAAGTCGCAAGATTCGCGCCAACGATAGGCGCGTTTTTGATCTTCCCGAACTCGTCAACTACCATCACGTCGCCCGGCTTCAGCGTGTCAATGATCCAGGAATTTTCTCCGAAGCCAACACGCCCCTCCTTCCGCCCATTGGCGCGGATGACAGAATCAACGTCGCGCCGGTATGGCATATACACGGCCGTCACTGCACGGCCAATCAGCCGCTGGCTTGACGGGTTAATCACCTTCCATCCTGCCTCGAATTGGTTGTGATAGCCCGCCCTCTGCAATACTTCCCAGGCTTCTTCAGCCGTCGCGTCCTGAAGGCGTTGTAAAACCGAGTCGGGAACGTCCGGGCGGCCATTAGGGAATCGAGCGCCGTGCCAATCGGGCGTGAACTCGATGATCTGTTGTTT
Organism: Terriglobia bacterium; assembly: GCA_035945615.1. Classification (GTDB taxonomy): domain Bacteria; phylum Acidobacteriota; class Terriglobia; order UBA7540; family UBA7540; genus RH2-MAG17b. The sequence continues at coordinate 43,898 of DASZAA010000015.1, read as the reverse complement.
GGAAAACATTCCAAGCTGCGCGTACCCGCCGGCGCTGAATCCGAGAACACAGAGCGCCAAGAACAGGAAACAGCCTTTTTGTTTCATGCACGCGGCCTCCTCACTTGAATTGACTAACTAAACTGCAGCACGACATGACGTAGACGCCAATAAGAGTAGCACTCTCCGCCCTCTTGCGTAACGGAGCGCCTCCAAACGATCACACGGTCCGTTTTCTGGCACGCGAGCAAATCTTTGCCGGTGTTTCTTTCAGGTTGCGGGTTTTCAAGCCTACTATCAGAACAGGTCTTCAAGGCAAGTTGGAACTCGCGATTGTCGGGACCGTGCCTGCGCGAGCTAGAACTGTATTTTGCCGCGAATTGCAATTGGCGCATGGATGTCGACGTGCCAAGAATTCTGCCGAATAGTGCCTTATTGCTGAGCGACGCGAACGGGTTGGTCCAGTTCGTATGATTGAGAGCGTTAAACGCCTCAAAGCGGATCTGCAACACGTGATTCTCATTGTAAGGCATATGAAATTCTTTATAGATGGCAGCGTCGAAATCGACGATGCCGGGGCCGGCCAGAGTGTTGCGGCCCTCATCTCTCATCTCCGAAAGTGCCGGGAGTCGCCACAGCAAAGGCCGCAGGATTCAACCACTGATGGACTCTCTCGGAGCTTGCGTAGATGCTTTGGCCGGGTACGAGGTTGGGTCGATTGACAGGATATCCACCCGTCGCGGTGCTGGAGTTATCAAAGCCGTCCGAGATGGTTTCCGGAGCGCCGTCTTGCACGGTGGTGATGGTTGAGACTTGCCATCCGCCTAACACTTCATTCACGAATGCGTTATTAGGCGCCCATAGCCGGCCTCGCCCGACGGGAAGGTCGTAAACAACGTCGGCAGTCAGGCGATTGCGAACATCGTAATCAGAAAGTCCGTAATCACACGGCACGCACAAGCTGTTCTGCGGGAACAGCAGGGATTGCTGGGTGCGGATTCCACTGGTGTCGTCCTGAGCTTTGGAGTACGTATAGGAACCGATCAGGCTCAACCCGCGGCTGAACCGCCGCGTAGCCTTGAAGCTGAGCGCGTTGTAATTTCCCACTCCGGTGTCGTCCACGAGCTGAAGGAAACCATAATTTGGGAAGGGCAGACGAGACGAAAGGGGCGTAAACGATCCGTTGCCAATGTATCCGTAGGGAATGGGCTGATTCGCATTGCGAAAGCCGTAGAGATCGCGGTCAAGATTGCCCAGGTAGCCGACCTCAAACATCCAGTTCTGACGCACCTGCTGCTGAATATCGAGCAGGAATCTTGCTGCAGGGGACGGAGCCGAAGGGTAAGCCGGGGGTGAAGATCTGGTTCCGGGACATCATGATCCGCAAACTGCAGGCGGGGAGTCGCTGAATCCGGTACGGGTGAAAGCGACCTCGGTCGAGCAGTCGACAAGCGATTAGGAATGCCAGCCTCAGTTTGAACCCTATAGCCGCCTTTGAGATCGGCAAAGTTGGCCCGGCCTTGATCGACATTTTCCAAGAGTAAGACTGCCGCGGCCGGGTTGTGGATAAACAGGCCCCAGCCCGGCAGAACGGCCAGCTCTAATCGCTGATATACTGCAACCCTTTTTGCAGCAAGGGTCACTGGTCCGCCCGCTTCGCCCACTCCTTCTGCAGGAATAGGTACCGGTCGCGATTAACGTCCGGCCTTGCGCCTGGCGTCGGACTCAGATGCATTACGTTCCAGCCGTCCGCTGCGTCAGTTTGGGGCCACTTCGGTAGATCATCACCGTTCGGATTCCCAGTCTTTGCAAAATTCGTCCAGTACGTCTGCATCAGCCGCGACAGCTTATAGTCCTCCGGGCGCCATTTCGCCCCCAGCCGCGAATCCAGCGTCCCAAACACATACTCGATGTCATCTGAGTGAAAGGCGCCCATCTTCGCAGGATGGTTCGGGTCTCCCGGCGATCCGAGGTCGAATTTATACCGGAACACCGGCGCATCCCCCGTCTTCGCCTGCGCTTCCAGCCACGCCCACGTCGAGTACGCGATGAAGCGGTCGCCGGCAAAGTCATCTGCCACCCTGGCCGCCTGCTGATCGTTCGTGGCGCGATATACGTTCAGAAATTCGGGGGCATCCGCTCCGAATTCCTTTTCGGCCATCGCCTTCAGACTCTCCATTGCCGGTGCTTCCTTCCGGTCAAACGAGCCCTCGTCGTGATTCCACCCCGCCAGCAAGGGTACATGTGCCTGCTTGCCCTGCGCGTAAATCTCTTGCACGCTCTCCGGGAAGAAATATCCGTCCACATCCGGCCAGAACCGCGCCTGCTTCCCGTTCACCTTTTGCATTGACGCCTTCAGAATCGCCTCCGCGCTCATCTCCCGCAAGTTCGTCAGGTGCGTCGTCCCTAGAACCGTCTGGGCAAACTTCGCATCGGACTGCTCCGCCGTCTCCAGTGTCGAGAACGATCCCATCGCTCCGCCGAGCGCCGATCCGCTTTCTCCGATCGCACGCACAAACAACCCTTGCGCCAGCGGCGACGCCATCTGTGCGCTCACCGAAAACGAGCCCGCCGACTCCCCGAAGATCGTTACGTTCTTCGGGTCACCCCCGAAGTTCGCGATGTTCTTCTTCACCCACGCGAGCGCCGCCGTCTGATCCATCAGGCCGTAATCGCCCGCCGCGTGATGCGCCGACTCATCCGCCAGCGGCTTCAACGCAAAGAATCCGAAAATTCCCAGCCGGTAATTCATCGAGACAACCACCACGCCCTTCGTCGCTGCCAGATGCTCGCCATCCTGCCGTGGCTCCGATGTTCCGCCCGTATTGTATCCGCCGCCGTAAATCCACACCATTACAGGCAGATTCTTCGCCGTCTTTGGCGTCCATACATTCAGCGTCAGGCAGTCTTCGCTCTCGCCCGGATCGCGGAAGCGCATGTCCGCGTAAATGTGCGGCTGCATGCAGCGCGACCCGAAGCTCGTCGCCTGCTTCACTCCGCTCCACTTCGCCGCCGCACGCGGCGGCGCCCACCGCAGCGGTCCCACAGGTGGCGTCGCATATGGAATCCCCAGGAATAGGCGCGCTCGTCCGTCCGCGCTCATCGACCCGTGCACTTTGCCCTTATCTGTCTTCACTGTCAGCATGGCGGCCCGCGCAGGAATTACCAGCGCCGACACGACCGCCACCCATAAGACCATCCGCCCTGCCTGTCGTACAAGCATCCGCAGCCTCCTCTGCCCTGAATCAAACAGCGTGCATGTGCACGCGCTTGACGGCCATTATAAATGGTCGCTATCGCTACGTGAAAGCCGCAGCCTCGAAAATGCTCCCTCATGCTTGAACCGCGAACTGAAAATTAGCCAGGTCAACACGGTATCCAAATCTGCGAAGTTGACGGATCATTCGGGCCGTCCGGTTCTCCCGCGAGCGTCGGTTGATGTCGGGGCGGCGCTCTTCGTCGCGCACTTCTTGATGCAAAATCTTCCAGAACAGCGGCAAGGGTGATGAGCAATGACGCCGATGGCTTGGCTGTGCCCCAGGCGCTACACATAGCGTGGCAATCTATAAAAGAAAAAAGGACACCTGCGACGCTGGCAATATCAGCCGGGATAAATTCCCGCGATCTGGTGACCGAGTGCGGGGATATTGAAGGTCAGGAGATAGGCGCCGTTAGTTCGGTGAGAATGGACACTAGACACCCGCCATGAGCTTCCGTTACCAAGACCGTATTTCATAGCAACAAACCAGATCTCCATCCTGTAAGGCCCGTGCGCAGAACCAAGTTGTGCGTGGTTAACAAGCTATCCCGCGATGTGGTGCGCCGGGGCCTCCGGGCGAGTCGTCGGCCACTCGGACAATACCCGGGCGTCAGTTCGGGTCGATCATGAACGCCTGGCGGGCGATTCAGTTCGGAGTGACCCACTTCCGAAGAATCTGTAGAGTCTGTCACAGAGTTTTTACCGCGTCTCCGCCGATGAGGCGGTCGAACGCAGATCCCTTCAGCTGGTGATGGTTTTGGCTCTCTTAAGCCGATGCTAACAAGCGTTCGTGCGACGATCGAAAATTGCGATGGCCGGAATTCCGATTAAAGCGGTTTTTTTTCGCCTAGAATGGCGAGATGCAAAGAGAACTGCGAGAGCGATTGGATGCGCTGGCCAAGAGGGACGCGTCATTCATCGAGCCGATGGAGTGTCTATCGGTGGCGAAGCTCCCAGAGGGTCCGCAGTGGGTTTGGGAGATCAAACCGGACGGCTATCGAGCCCTTGCGGTCAGGTCTGCATCTGGCATCACTCTATTCTCTCGACGAAGAAAATCTCTGAATCGGCAATTCCCCATATCATGGAAGCGTTGGCCACCTTGCCTGAAGCGACGGTGGTGGATGGGGAAGTGGTCGCCGTGGATGACAGCGGTCGCTCGGATTTTAATCGGCTGCAACGCTTCCGTTCCGAGGCACCGCGGATTCATTACTACGTTTTCGACCTGTTGTGTTGCAAAGGCCGCGACCTGACACTCCTTCCGTTGATCGAACGGCGGGCGCTGTTGAAAGCGCTGGTTGGCGTGCGGCACCAGAGAATTAGGGTTTGGGACTACGTCGAGGCTGCGCCAAAGGACCTGCTTTCCGCGGTCCGCGAGCAAGGGCTTGAAGGAATCATCGGGAAACAGAAGGACAGCCATTACCAGCCGGGAAAACGAAGCGGCGCGTGGATCAAGTATCGCGTGAATCGTGGGCAGGAGTTCGTCGTCGGGGGATATTTTCCTGGACCACATGGCCTTGACTCCTTGATCGTCGGCTACTATGACGGGGATAAGCTGAGGTATGTAGCAAGAACTCGGAACGGATTTGTCCCGGCTTCCCGTCGGCAGGTGTTCTCGAAATTGAAGCATCTGGTCACGCCCGCCTGTCCTTTCGTAAACCTGCCCGAGACGAGGCGAGCGCGATTTGGCGAAGAACTAAACGCTGAGAAGATGAAAAAAGCGGTTTGGTTGAGGCCAGAAACGGTGGCTCAGATAGAATTCCTGGAATGGACGGCGGCAGACCGGCTCCGGCATTCAAAATTTGTTCGGCTTCGGGATGACAAGAATCCTCGCAGCGTGCTCAAGCAACACGCTGGTGAATCTTGAGCCATTCGCGGAGTTAGTTATCGCACGTCGTAGCGGGGAAATCCGTCACGACCAACTCGTGGTCGGAATTGCTGGAACCTAGGAATCTGAGTATTTGCAGGTGAATAACAAGCGAATATAATGGCCGGCATGATTCGCCGCTGTGTTGTGTCCTTGAAGGGGAAGGATGACTAACTGCATTCCATCGAAACGGAAACAACCAGCGTCTTCGCGGCCGCACATGCGGGCATTTCAGATTGGGCAACGTTCTGGTGGTATGACAGTGAGGGCGTAATTGACGTTCGGAGTGGAGGCCAGCACTGGCGTGTCAGAGCGCGGCGCGTGTCGGCATGGTACTCTCAGATGCTCCGCAAGAAGGCTGGAACCGGGAGATGAAGTCCGACCTTTCAGAACCTCAACGTCGCTCAGTGGGTCGCCCGCGTCAAGCAACTTTGGCCACAATGTCCTGCTTCCATTTTCTGATGACGGGCTCTTCCTGATCATCTCCTCGTCCCAAGAATCAACGCCAATCAAGCCGGTGGAAAAAGCTACGAACTTATAAGGTTTTTCCACAGCATTTGGTTACGCAGGCTCGTCCCAGTTCCCAATCATTTCCGGGACAGCGCACGGCATTTTAGTTACGGAGGCACGGCATTTGGGTTACGCTCTCACGGCATTTTAATTACGGCGATGGCGGTCAACCCTTTTGTTGCGGAGAGCTTACGATGACTGCCTGTAGTTCCTGTATTATTCCTTTAGAAAGAAACCTGTAGTAGGTCAAATGAACTGTGGAAAACTCTCGCGGCAACCCACAATGCGGCGCCGCTCCGCGGCTGAGACCCGACCGGTGGTGTTCGTGGACATCGGGTTGAAGCGGCCAGTTACGCCGCAATGGCAACGTCCAGTCGGAGGGAACATGGTCAAAAAAATCTGGCTTCTCTGCTTCGCGCTCGTTTTAGGAGCCTCCGCAGCTCACGCGCAGAAGAGTGCACCACTTCGTTTGGTTCAGACCGTACCCTTGCCGGATGTGCATGGCCGTATCGATCACTTCGACGCTGATCTGGTACATCAGCGCCTGCTTATGTCCGCCTTGGGCAACAACACCCTCGAGGTGTTCGATCTGCGGACCACTAAGCTCATTCATGTCATTCGCGGGTTGCACGAGCCGCAAGGTGTAACCTACGCGCCGGAATCGAACCGCATCTTTGTGGCGAACGGCGACGACGGAACCGTTCGCATCTTCGACGGGGATGCCTACAAGCTGCTCAAAACGGTCCACTTCCCGAGCGATGCGGATGATACGCGTTATGACGCGGCCACGCGACAAGTGATCGTTGGCTATGGTGATGACGGGAACGCCGGCTTGGGTATTCTCGACGGCGCGACGGGGAGTCTGGTCGGAATCATCAAGCTGTCCGGCCACCCTGAGTCGTTTCAATTGGAGGCACCCGGATCCAGGATTTTCGTCAATATTCCGACCGCAGCGAACACGATTGCGGTCGTTAACCGGGAACGCCGCAGGACCATAGCAACTTGGACCTTGGGTGGCGCTCAGGATAACTTCCCAATGGCGTTGGACGCGGGGGACCATCGGTTGTTCATCACCTGCCGCACACCGGCAGAAGTATTGGTTTTGGATACCGAATCAGGAAAGGTCATCGCCCGCATTCCGTGCGTCGGTCACGCGGATGACATGTGGTACAACGAGGCTCACAAGCGCATCTACGTTTCCGGCGGCGAAGGCTTCATTTCTGTTATCGAGCAACAGGATGTAAACGATTACCGGAGATTCGCCCAAATCAGGACTGCGCCCGGCGGCCGAACTTCTTGCTTCGTGCCCGAACTCAACCGTCTGTATCTCGGCGTGTGGGGCCGCAGAGGCCAACCGGAGGAACTCCGGGTCTATGAAATCCAGCCCTGAGCAGATGGACGCTAGATGCGGGTCCTAATCGTTGAAGATGAAAAAGGCGACTAGTGCTTAGCTCACCATTCGGATTCAAGAGATTGAATCAGCATGCGGCGGAGTGCCTTTGGAAACGGGATGCCGGTGTCTTCGAGCCTTTACTCCAGCCGTACGGTGCAGGCGTACTCGATACAGGCCCAAGCCTCCACTCCCCTGCAGTTTCGCCTCCCCAAGTAAACCGGGTCTGGATCGACCGCCGCACGTCAGAGTGTGTTACTGAAGCGTCGTTTGCCGGGCCTCAGCGGCCATTGCCAGATCGGCAACACTCCGCCAAGGAGCTCCAGGATCGGGTCCTATTGTGGCGAGGATCCGATCGAATCCCCATTCTCTGGATTTGCACGCATGGAAGGCAGCGCAAAGGTAACGAGCCAAGTCATTGCGCTCAGCGTCCTCCGCAACTGCAAGCTCGGATTCCAGCCGGCTTGATTCCTGAGACTTGGCATCACGCGGCTGAAAGGGGTCAATGGACTGAATGGCATCCGCGATTTTTCTTTGATTCGCCCTGCTGGCAGCGTCAGCCACTTCCGGCCAGCTGTAAGCTCCCTCGCGCCGGACGCGGTTGAGTGCCCGCCTGAACGTGACATCCACATTCCGAAAGTGGATGAATGCTCCGCGAAGGTATTGCGTCAGTGCTTCCCGCTCTTCCTCCCCTGAGCTTTGGTGCTGCTTACGAGCGCGTCCGTGCTGCTCGCCGCCGGCGCTACTTCCCGAAATTGGCATCATCGCAATCCCTTCTTGACAGAACCATCAGCCCTGGGGTCATGATCGGTCGCATTTGCCTCGCGGCGGAGAGCATTGAGAAACGGCACACCCTTTGTTTCGAGCCTTTGCTCCAAGCGGACGGTGCAGTCGCATTCGATACAGGCCCAAGGTTCCGAGCCATTGTAGTCGCGGCAGCGGCGGCGGTCGTGCGCGTCTTGAATCCGGGTGAGCTCAAAGTAATCTTCCCAGTACGGCCGCTCTTCCATCAGGGGAGTGAGGCAGAAGCAGACCTCGACCCAGCGCGCCGTGCCATCCTCACAGAGCCTCGCGGCTTTCATGTCGTGCAGGTATTCGCCTTCGGCATCCGAGCCGCGACCCAAAGTTCCGGCATCGATGATCTCGAGCAAGGCGCACTCGCAGCCCGGCTTCACCCGCGCTCGGACCAAGTAGCGCATGGCCTTAGTATACGGCACGATCACGAGCCTCGGGCGGTACGTGGCCACGAACCGCCAGATGGTAAGCGGGTGATGACGGGCCGCGGTCGGCCGCAAGCTCTCTCACGGCTCGGTCGCCTGCAGGGGTACACTGTTTCCTGTCTCTGCTCCGTTCGGCGAGCTTCTAGCGGAGTGCAGCCGATGGAGTTCGATCAAATGCCCAATCTGTATCTTGGCACGTCGAGCTCGAGTGCGGAGAGTTTCGTGAGCCCGTTCTACCCGTCCGGAACGCTGTTCGCCGATTTCTTGGCCAAGCTGGTGTCGAACGCACTAATTTCCCGATAAAACCATAACGATTTGTTGATCCTGACGCATAGAAACCAGGTTGAGCCTGACTCGTTGCCCGCGGCACGGCGCGCCTGCGAACACGATGCTTTAACGGACGGCTATCACGGCATTCACCTTTTAGGTAATTGTCTTTGTGGAGAGCGGGTTTAGAGGTAAAATTACCGGTCCAAGAAGGCGTCGCAGCGTCTCCGTGCTCGGATGTTGGCAGAGCTCATGGGATAATTCTGAGAATCATTAGCCATGGCCATCAAAAAATCTGAACTTTATTCCTCTCTTTGGTCCAGTTGCGACGAGCTGCGCGGCGGCATGGATGCCAGCCAGTACAAGGATTACGTTCTCGTCCTGCTCTTCATTAAATACGTCAGTGACAAATATGCCGGTGTCCCATACGCGCCGATCACCATTCCACCCGGCTCCAGCTTCACGGACATGGTCGCGCTCAAGGGTAAGCCCGATATCGGCGACCAGATCAATAAGAAAATCGTCGAGCCGCTGGCCAAGGCCAATAAACTCTCCGACATGCCGGACTTTAACGACTCCACGAAACTCGGCAGCGGCAAGGAAATGGTGGACCGGCTCACCAACCTCATCGGTATTTTCGAAAGTAAGGCGCTCGACTTCTCGAGAAACCGGGCAGAAGGCGACGACCTCCTGGGCGACGCCTATGAATATCTCATGCGGCACTTCGCCACTGAAAGCGGCAAGAGCAAGGGGCAGTTCTACACTCCTGCGGAAGTGAGCCGCGTTATCGCTCAGATCCTGGGAATCCGCGATGCTCAAACGAGCAGCGACACAACCGTGTATGACCCGACCTGCGGCTCTGGATCACTTCTCCTGAAAGTAGCGGATGAGGTAGGCACGCCGGTCACTATTTACGGGCAAGAGAGGGATGCTGCCACAAGCGGACTTGCTCGGATGAACATGATCCTGCATAACAATCCGACGGCGCTTATAGTTCAAGGGAACACGATAGCCAATCCGAAGTTTAAAGACGGGGATACTCTCAAGACGTTCGACTACGTCGTTGCGAATCCGCCGTTTTCTGACAAGCGCTGGAGCACGGGGCTCGATCCGCTGAATGACCCTTACGACCGCTTCAAATCCTTCGGCACCCCTCCGGCAAGGCAGGGTGACTACGCTTACCTGCTGCACATTATCCGCTCGCTCCGAACCACCGGCGAAGGAGCCTGCATCCTGCCGCATGGCGTCCTGTTCCGAGGCAACGCTGAGGCTGGAATCCGCCGCGCCCTCGTCCGCAAGGGGTACATCAAGGGCCTAATTGGCCTGCCCGCCAATCTCTTTTACGGAACCGGCATACCTGCGTGCATCGTCGTGGTCGATAAGCAAAATGCTCACGCCCGCAAGGGCATCTTCATGGTCGACGCCAGCCAGGGCTTCATGAAAGACGGCCCAAAGAACCGGCTTCGCGCGCGAGACATTCACAAGATTGTCGATGTGTTTAACAGGTGCGCTGATGTTCCGAAATACTCGCGCATGGTCCCGGCTGAGGAGATTGAGAGGAAAGAGTTCAACCTCAACCTGCCGCGGTACATCGATAGCCAGCCACCCGAAGACTTGCAGGATATCGAGGGCCACCTGAACGGCGGTATCCCGGAGCGGGATGTGGACGCCCTGCAGTGTTACTGGGCTGTCTGCCCCAATCTGCGGCAGGTTCTCTTTAAGGCGAACCGCCCTGGGTATCTCGACCTTGCCGTTGATAAGTCCGCGATCAGGTCCACCATCTACGATCATCCAGAGTTCTCTGCCTTCACTGCCGACATGAATGCTCACTTCGCCGCTTGGCATGTAAAGCAAGCCCAGGCCCTGCGCGAATTGAAAACGGATTGCCACCCCAAGCAAATCATCGCCACACTTTCCGAGGATCTGCTTGCCCATTACGCGGATAAGCCGCTCATTGACAAGTACGACGTTTACCAGCGCCTCATGGACTATTGGGCCGAGACGATGCAGGACGATTGCTATCTGATCGCTGCCGACGGCTGGAAGGCTGAAACCTACCGCGTGATTGAGAAGGATAAAAAAACGGGCAAGGAAAAGGATAAAGGCTGGGCCTGCGACCTCGTACCCAAGACTCTGATTGTCTCGCGTTATTTCGCCGGCGAGCAGGCCGCCATCGACGGGCTCACCGCTGAATTGGAAGCCATCAGCGCCCAAAGGGAAGAGCTGGAGAAGGAAAACAGCGGAGATGACGGCGCCCTTTCCGACCTGGACAAAGTAAACAGAGCGAATGTTGCCGCCCGGCTGAACGAGATTAAGGACGATAAGGAAGCCAAAGGCGAAGGCGCTGTGCTGAACCACTGGCTCAAGCTGAACTCGCAGGAGACCGGTCTCAAAAAACGGCTTAAAGAGGCCGAGGTCGCGCTCGACGCCAAAGCCTACACGCAATATCCAAAGCTGACAGAAGCCGAAACTCAGAACTTGGTCGTGGATGACAAATGGCTCGCCGCGCTGGACACCGCCATTCACGACGAGATAGACCGGATTACCCAGGCTCTGGCCCAGCGCGTGACCGACCTGGCCGGCCGCTACGAAATACCTATGCCACAAATAGTCAGCCGAGTGGAAGATTTAGAAGCGACAGTAAACTGCCACCTGAGGAGCATGGGTTTCTCATGGGCATGAAGTGTGCCTACGAGCAAACAGGGGTTGGGTTTGTTCCCGATCAGTGGGAGGTAAAACCGCTGGAAAGCTTTATCGCTTTGCGGCGTGGGTATGACCTCACGGAACGTGATCGGCGAACCGGGGAAGTGCCGGTAATGGGCTCAGCGGGGCTCAACGGCTTCCACGATACTGCTCTCGTCCAAGGGCCCAGCGTTGTACTTGGCCGAAGCGGCGCTTCGTTCGGACAAGCGCATTATTGTCGGGAGAATTTCTGGCCGCATAATACGGCACTTTACGTAACCGACTTCTTCGGCAACTACCCGCTGTTTGCCTTTTACCTCCTAAAATCAATTAATTTCAGCCGCTTCAATTCGGGAGGAGCACAGCAGTCGCTGAATCGAAATTTCATCGCTTCGATCCCGGTGACCGTTCCAAAGCGAAGCGAGCAAGAAGCCATCGCCACAACTTTGAGTGATGTGGATGCCCTGATTGAATCCCTGGAGCAACTCATCTCCAAAAAACGCCAGCTCAAAGAAGGCGCCATGCAGCAACTGCTTCGGCCCGGAAGCCAATGGGTTGCCAGAAGGCTCGGCGACACTGCAATTCTCAAAGCGCGAATCGGATGGCAGGGTCTGACGACGGCCGAATACCGCGACACTGGAGACTATTACCTCGTAACCGGAACCGACTTCCAAGGTGGCCATATTGATTGGACTCATTGTCATTTTGTGGATGTGTCGCGCTACAGCCAAGATAAGAACATCCAGTTGAGGGCACGCGATGTGCTTGTAACAAAGGACGGCACAATCGGGAAAGTGGCTTTGGTGACACATCTCGAAAAGCCAGGGACCCTGAACAGTGGGGTGTTTGTCATTCGCCCGGCTACGTTCTGCTTTCGCAGATCGTCAAGCGTGTTTCCGGGATGCCGCTCGCCCAATTCGCCAAGAAGAACATTTTTATCCCACTCGGCATGACCCACACCTTGATCGTCGACGACCACACGCTGGTCATCCCAGGCCGCTCCGGAACGTACGCCCCGCGCAAGAGCGGCGGCTTCCAGGTCGATATGTCCAATTGGGAACAGACCGGCGACGGCGCCGTAGATACCACCGTTGGCGACTTGGCGCGCTGGGATCGCAATTTCGACCATCCGGTTGTCGGCGGCAAGTGGTTGATCGATGAGCTGGAAACGCAGGGTGTTTTGAACGACGGCAAGAAAATCAATTACGCAGCAGGACTGGTGATTGGCACCTATCGCGGCCTGCGCACCGTCTCGCACGGTGGCGCGTGGCAGGGATTCCGGGCCGAGTTCGAGCGTTTCCCCGACCAGAAAGTCACTCTGATCACGCTTTGCAACGTTGCCAATGCCAATCCCGGCGCGCATACCGATAAAGTCGCCGACATCTTGCTCGGCGGCAAGATGACCCCCGCTCCCCATCACACTCGCGTTTCGCACGGCGATGACCAGTTGCGTCAACACGCCGGCCTGTACTGGTCCGAGCCGGACCGCGACGTTCGTCGCGTGGAATTTCGCGACCACAAACTGTTCCTGCACCCCGCCTTCGGACCGGAAATTGGTCTCGTGTCGTTCGCCGATGGCGAATTCGGTCTCGGACCGGACATGGGTAGAGCGACCCTTCGTTTCACCTACAACGCCGACCGCCAGCAGATGGTTCTGCCCGCATCCGGTGAGACTCTCGACCGTGTCGAACCCGCCCACCCTACCGAAGACCAGATGCGCGCCATGGCCGGGCGCTACCGTTCCGACGAACTCCAAGTTACCTGGAGGGTCGTAATGGATGGCGGCGAGCTCGTCTTGCATGCCAACGGTGCCAACCCGGACAAGGTAAGCAGCGACCACACCTACGATCTCGTCCCCGCCGTCCCAAACGTCTTCACCGCCGGCCCTTACGTCGTCCAATTCGATGCCAATGGCATGCGAGTCTCCGAAGGCCGAGCCGCCGGCATGCGCTTCGTAAAGGCGCCATAGCCTGATAGATCTGATGCGGCTCACCAGTTCCTAACGCCGCGTCTGAAACCTTCGATATCGCGGGGCCCAGCCGTGCCGGTCTTAACGACAATTAACAACCTTTCGCGCAGCGTCTCGGCTGGTCTTTACTAGGCTGCATTCGTTTCACCGCGAAGTCTGGAGCTAAGTTCGGCTCCTTCTGTGAATCCCGCTTGTGCAACTCTGCCGGCGCCAACCCTCAAAACCGCGCCGTGCTCGCTTCCGCGCCCCTAATGCTCCGCTGCGAGCCGAGGATTGATAGCGCCTCCCTGCGCTCAACTTTCGCCAACCACGAAACGAATGTTTCTTAATGACTGCAAAGGCCAAATTTCTCAAGTCACAGGAGCACAGTACATGGCAATTGAGACCACAGTCGGAGCGAACAGGGAATCCACAAACAACTCAGGCTCGCGACTATTTGAGCGGCATTTATCGCCGGCCGAGCTTGCCGAAGCGTGGAGCCTAAGTGAAGACATTGTGCGCCGTATCTTCGAGCATGAACCCGACGTGCCGATTTTCGAAAATCCTGAGAAGGCTTCCGAGCGACGCCGGCGCACGACGCGGATTCCTCAATCTGTAGCGGAACGGGTTCATCGCCGCCTCAGCTCCCGTGAGGCCTTCATTCCATGATTGAAAGGAGGACTTCTCATGACCTCAATCTCCACTTCAGAACACTCTTTGTCCTCTCGGGTCATGCTCTCCTTACTTTCGACCAGCGTCTGGTCCGCGCGAAGGTATGACGAGGAGGCTTCCGAGGAGATCGCCCAACGGCACGGCGCCCAGGCCGACGCCGGCCGCTATAACAAAGTGCTTCTCCCCAAAGCCGCGCTTTCCGAAATCCAGAAAATCGTCAGCGAGGCGCGTCAGGAGCACTACTTCATGACCTTGCCCTGGGACGATAACGGCTACCGCGTTCTCCCTGCCGCTGCCTACATGGAGCACACGGAAAAGATGCGGGCACTGTCGAACCGGTTTACGCCCGCCGTGGAAACCTTCGTCAGCCAGCTGGTCGAGGAGGCGAAAGTACGGCTCGGTGGGCTGTTCCGGGGAGCCGATTATCCTGCTCCCGAGGATCTTCGCTCGAAATTCTCCTTCGAGACGAAGGTGACGCCGCTTCCCGACGCCAACGACTTCCGGGTTTCCTTGGGAGAAGAGGAGAAAGACCGTCTCAAGCGGCAGATCACGGCCGCGGTCGAAGCCTCTTTGCAGGTTGCGAGCCGCGAGTTGTGGCAGCGGCTCTATGAGGCCGTGAGCCACATGGCCGAGCGCCTGCAAGCGTACAGAGTGACCGAGGAGGGAGTGGAACACCCCTTCCGCGATTCCGTGGTGACGAACCTTATGAAGCTTGTGGACATTTTGCCGAAGCTGAATGTCACGGCGGACACGGAGCTCGAACGGCTAGCGGCCGAGGTGCGTGCCTCGCTTCTCGTCGACCCAACGACTTGCGAAAGTCAGAGACGGTGCGGAACGAGACCGCCAAGAACGCCTCCGCAATAGTTAACAGGATGGCTGCCTACATGGCTGGATATTCCGTACCCTCCCCAACGGGAGGTATGGCGGCATAAGGCCTGAAAACACGGCAGAAAAGCTTATCAAATCGCGCGTGCGCCTCGTGCTGGGGCACCCGTTCTTCGGCACGTTGAGTTTGAGGCTAAAGCTGTTACCCGGAACTTTGCGCACAATGGCGACCGATGGCAGGTGCATCGTTTACAACGCTGCCTTCGTGGACAAACTGAGCGCGGCGGAGCTTGAGGGAACGCTCGCCCACGAGGTATTCCATTGCGCCTTAGGACATCAATGCCGCCGGGGTGGGCGCGACCCCAAGCTCTGGAATCAGGCTGCCGATTTCGCGATCAATCCGATTCTAGTGGCTAACGGTTTCACCCTGCCGGCGGGGGCCTCGATCGATCCGGCTTTCAACAATCTGAGTGCGGAAGAAATCTACGCCCGTTTATTGCAGAAAGGCAGCGGAGCGGGGCAGAACCAAGCGGCGCAGCAACCACCTGGGAGCGCTGGGACGTCCAGCAGTCCATCAGGGGTGCCAGGTGCTAGCGCGCCCGAGACGCCGAATGGACATCCGACGTCGACACCGCAGCAGGCCGGGAGCCATGGCAGCGAAGGTTCTGAAGGCTCTCCGGCGCGGCCCGGGGGGATTTGGAGAGGTGTGGGACGCGACAGACGGCGAAGAGGGCAAACCGGCTTCGCCAGCCGAGATGCGGCGCCATGAGCATCGCCGCCGAGCAGGCGCTCCGAGCAGCGAATTCCTGTGGCTCCGAGCCTGTTGGGGTGGAAAGGCCGCTTGCCGAGAGCAGCCGGTCGCAGCAGGATTGGCGGGCGATCCTTCGAGATTTCGTGGCGGCCACCGCGCCTGCGGATTACCGCTGGACTCCGCCTAATCGCCGGTATATCGCCTCAGGGCTGTACCTGCCTTCAGTCAAAAGGCAGGGAGTCGGTGAGCTCGTGATCGCCGTGGACACTTCTGGTTCGATCGGCAAGTTAGAGTTGGAGCAATTTGCGGGCGAAATTTCGGCGATTGCCGATGAGGTTCAACCTGAGGGGGTTCACGTGGTTTACTGTGACGCCGCCGTTCGAATGGGTCGCCGAGAATGTTATCACGCCTGCCTGCTTCATTTACCTGACCCTGGCACGGCAGGCTATCCTTTTACCAGACGAAAACAGCATCGTCACCTAACATGGTTGTCGAATGCGTGATCTGTTATTGAAAAGGCGTTTAGCTGCCCTCTATGAATCTTTGCATTCACCACGAGGGTTCTAACCGCAGTGACTTTCAGGATTTCAGTCCATGGGATAAAGGCTACAGCCTCCGTCTACGAGCAGTGTGGCTCCTGTCATGTAATCTGACGCGCCCGAACAGAGGAAAACAACAGCATCGGCCACGGACTCAGGCGGCTG
Organism: Terriglobia bacterium; assembly: GCA_035945615.1. Classification (GTDB taxonomy): domain Bacteria; phylum Acidobacteriota; class Terriglobia; order UBA7540; family UBA7540; genus RH2-MAG17b. The sequence continues at coordinate 27,827 of DASZAA010000015.1, read as the reverse complement.
GAGGAATCCTAGCGGGACGGCTTTCTCTGCTCTACGGTGATAGTCTGGGTCAGTGTTCCACTGTCGCTTCGCCATGCCGACGGAAACAATTCCCGGCGCCACGGCGTTCACTCGTATTCCTTTTGATGCTAGTTCGCGGGCCATGCCACGCATAAGCATCTTCATTCCGCTCTTAGACACACTATACGGCGTTATTTCTGGCCAAGGGACATCCTGTACCCAGGACGAAGTGAAGATAATCTTCCCGCGGCGACCGCGTAGTATCATATCGCGGGCCGCTGCCTGCGCTACTAGAAAAGCTCCCTTCAGATTCACATCAAGCGTAGCAGCCCACTCATCGTCGTTCACCGAAAGAATCGGTTTCGAGGACACAATCCCGGCATGACACAGGGCCACGTCCAAGCCGCCGAAGCAGTTGATGGCGGTTTCCACCAGCCGCTGCACGCTGGATGTCTCTCGAACATCAGTGTGGCAGTAGCGGCACCGGTCCTGCGGCCAACCTTTCCGCTTGAGCCTCGTCGATGCTTCACCGTCTGGCAGAACATCGCTGACCAGCACTCGGGCTGAGTACCGTAGAAGATGCTCAACAAGAACTTCCCCGATTCCTCCCAAGCCGCCGGTGATCAAAATCGTTTGCTCTCTCAGACATTCAGGTGAGAACGTAGCCACAAACACTCCTCTTCCGCATCCATTCTGATCGGATGCCACTGAATCTCGAATGTGTAACTTTGACCTGGCACCAGTTCAACCAGAGGGCTGAGGACCTCGGTTTCGACGTACTGGTCGCAGCCATTGGGATCCGCGGATACATCCACACGGCCTGTGGGCAAGGTATAAGTGCCGTCTCCGTTCACCCAGATTTCTACCGGCGCGTCGTCAGGGTAAGGCAGGTCCGGAAATAGCGGGAAAGTCTCCACAAGAGCCAGCGATCGGGAGATGTCGTGGGTCACCAGCCAGCCGGCTTCCGGCTTGACCCCCAACTTTGCGACACGATTTCTGTAGCGGATCCGAAGAAGACCCGCAGAAACGTCGGATTCGACGTGCGCGTAGGGCACATCGCCGTAAATCTGCCGCCAGGAGGTGGACGGCACAATAATCGTGGTCGCGGTGGTGGCAAGTTGCTGGGTTACCTGCCAAATGGACCATTTCACTGGGCACTCTGCCAGATTTTGCATCTCGTGGCGAATACGGACAATTGGCTCACCACGGATTATTCGGATCTCGCGGCTCAGAACAATGCCGGTACGAGGATCGGGCGCACTGCGTAATAGAAGGGCAACAGCGCCCGAACTATTCTCGATCACTTCGCAGCTATATGGCCCGCCGTCCAACACCGGATCTGGTGGTCCTGGCCATTGGCCGTCACCCGACCAACCCTGGGGTGCCGGCCAGACCTTGCTCCCACCGTAGTTTTTCCACCCAGTTCGGCGGTTGTTCTCTTCCGGTGGGTATGCCCGGCCGAGATGGCGGGGATTTACGTAGAACAATTCCTGATCCCCAAACCACAACTGAATAATCCGGCCGCCAATATCGGGCGCTACGCAAAGCTCGATCACACCATTGCTCAGATAAATCAATTCCCAGTCGCTGTGCCTTCGCCTCACAACACAGCAGCGCCAGGCGCCGGTATGCGACCGATCAGCTCGATCAATAGTTATCATAAGCGTGAAGGATAACGCATAAGTCGGCTGACTCGCAATGACCCGAGCACAGCTGAACACAGTAGAGTTTAATTCGGGTTATAATCGAGCCGGTGAAGCGCCTTGGGATTCACGACATTGCTCGGCTTGCGGGCGTCTCGATCGGTACAGTAGACCGTGCCCTGCATGATCGCGGCCGCATCAGCGAAGACACTCGTCGGCGTATTCTGCGGATCGTTCAGAATATTGGATACCGGCCCCACCCGGCGGCACGCGCTCTGCGGCACCCTGCGGTCCGCATCGGCGTTTGTATTCCCCGAGAGATTCGCTTCTTCTACGATCAGATCCGGCAAGGACTGGAGTCAGAAGCCCGCCGTTACGAACATATCGGTATGGAACTGGTCCATCGCCCTGCGGACCGCTTAGGCGCAGGCGAGACCCAGCGTATTGGTGAACTACTCAAAGAGAACATTCAATCGCTTATCGTCACTCCCGGCGACCCCGGGCTTCTGAGTCCTCTTTTAAACGAGGCTGAGGCTCGCGGCATCCGGGTAATTTGTGTGGCCAGCGATGCGCCGGGCAGCCATCGCTCCACGGTCGTTTGCGTCCAGCCCGAGTTAAACGGCCGTATGGCGGGCGAGTTGATGGCTCGCTTTGTTCTTCCTGGCTCTCGCGTCGCTGTGGTTACCGGAATGCGCGCCACCGAGGATCATCGGAAGAAGATTGAGGGCTTCGTGGAGGCGTTCCGAAGCTTTTCGCCCGGCGGATCCATTGCCCAGGTGTTGGAAGGGCATGAAGATGAGGACGAAACTTTTTTGAAGTGCGAGCGTCTTATAAGGAAGTGTAAAGATCTCGCCGGGATTTACGTGACCACGGCCAATTGTTTGCCGGTCTGCCGCGCGCTTTCCACGCGCAACAACCACCGACGCATTCAGTTAATCACAACGGACCTGTTCCGAGAAATGGTCCCATATTTTGAGAAGGGGATCATCGTTGCGTCCATGTATCAGCAACCGTACCGCCAGGGACAGAGCGCGGTACGGCTGATCGCCGATCACGTCGTCAGCAATCGTCCCTTTCCGGCCTCGTACTACCTCAATCCCGGCCTTGTTATTCGTTCCAACTTGAGCCAGTTTCGTGAACTCCGCGAGACCAAAATCGCCTTGGCTGATGCGCGAATGCGTTAGGCCCTCCACTCTAGCGCCGGTCTTCCCACTGGCGGCCCTCAGCACTAAGAGCCTGCTCTCTGCGGAGCGGAAGAGGCTGCCGCTTTGCTCCGATGCCTTGGCCGATGATCTCCAGCGTTTCCTTACGAGTATCAGCCCCGCCCCCCGGACCGAGCGGCCATCTATCCTGCGGCTTCAATTGCTGCTGGCCTGGCACGTAAAAAATGAGAACAGATTGTAACTTTTGCTCTTGACAAACTCACCACTCGGTAGTCTAATGGCGTGCGTGTACGTTAACTCTATGACGATATTTTGAGATGTATCGGCAATGCGCGTCGACCCAGAGCCGGACCGTTCGAATCAGTGATTCTCGATGCGCCCGTTTCTAGGATCCATCACTGGATGTAGGGCACTAGGCAGATCAGGCTTTTGCTAATCGAGAGGAATTTAGGAGGTTGAAAATGAGCGGCTTGTTTTGTTTAAGAGTGAGGATGTTTCTGCTAGTCGTTTTATTTCTGTTGGCTGGGTCGGCGGGCGTCCTTTTTAGCCAAAATGCTAACACCGGCGACATCCGGGGCGTCGTGACTGATGCGTCGGGCGCAGTGATGCCTGGTGTGAATGTGACAATCACGGATGTGCTGACCGGCGTCAGCAGGCAAATTGTGACAAATTCAAGTGGGACCTACAATGCGCCAGCACTCATCGCAGGGACATATACGATTACCTTCTCGAAAAATGGATTTGCCACCTTCATCAGAAGGGGCATCACGCTGGGAGTCCAGGTGGTTGAGGTGGATGCAGAACTCGCTGTCGGAGAAGCGTCTCAACGCGTGACTGTAACAGCAGCCACTCCCCTGGTTCAAACGCAGACCTCGGAGAGCAGCGCCCACTTCTCAACAAAGACTGTTAGCAACCTGCCGAACGTTGGGATGACATGGTACATCTATGCCAATCTGCTTCCTGGGGTTGCCACCGGTTCGGTGGCTTTCAATGCGGGTGGCAATTCGATGAGCGTGAACGGCTCCGCACCATACACATCGAGTTGGCTTATTAACGGGGCCAGTGCGATGTTTACCGCGGACAATAATAATCCAGATATTGTCGGCAACGTCCCAATGGATAGTATCGCGGAGGTGGAAGCAACCACTAACAGTTACAGCGCGGAGTATGGAAATGGATCCTCAGTGTTCAATGTAATTACGAAGACGGGCACAAACCAGTGGCATGGCTCGCTGTTCGAGTTCATGCAGAACACTTCTTTGAATGCCCGAAACTTCTTTTCAGCCCAGACTTCCCCGGTCCATTGGAATGAGTTTGGCGGAACGGTAGGCGGCCCGATCAAGCACAACAAGGCGTTTTTCTTTTTCTCGTACCAGGACCAGCGGATTGTTACCTACTCCCCTACGATCACCACTGTCCCGACGGCGAGCGAAGAGGCGGGTGATTTTTCTAACCCAATATTCCCGACCGTATACGATCCGGCAAGCCTCGCTAACGGTGTCCGAACTCCCTTACCCAACAACACGATTCCCACCTCTGAGATCTCTCCACTCACCGCCAAAGTTCAGCAATACTGGCCGACGCCTAACTTGCCGGGGCTGTTCAATAATTACTTCGACAATCTCGTTTACCCTTCCAACACAGCGTGGTACAGCGGAAGCTTACAGTACAACTTTACCGCGAACAACCGGCTTTCAATTTCCCTGGACGTCACTCCATCAAATATTCCCGAGCCTAGCATAGTTCCAGTTGAATCCTACAATGACCCTTACCGGGAGCAGCAGCACAGCCTCTCGGACTCCTGGACAATCAGCCCGACCAAGGTCAACGACTTTCACTTTGGGATTGTGCGCGTCTTCGAGCATTGCAGGCCTAATGATGAAGGGACGGACTTCCCTTCGCAGCTGGGCGAGTTGAATCCGATGTCAAACCTGTTCCCATCCATGACGATCAGCGGCACCGTCCCGGTCTCGATAGGCCCCGGCACTTCTTGCATCATGGGTCAGGGCGTATACTCTCCATCCGATGTGCTGACAATCATTGAGGGTAAGCACATCCTCAAAATGGGAGGTGAGTTCGACAGGCTTTCCGATAACTTGTCGAACTGGGGTGATACCCAAACGGGGAATTTCACTTTTAGTGGCATTTTCACGCGGAATCCCACAGATCCCACGAGCACAGGTCTCGGCTATGCGGATTTTCTCTATGGCCTGCCGCAGACGTGGTCCGTGACGGAGTACCCTGTGCTGGGGCAAAGGGGATGGGCCGGGCATGCGTTTTTCGAGGATGATTACAAGGCGCGCAAAGATCTTACATTAAATCTTGGTCTACGATATACGCTGCTAGGAGGGTGGGGCGAGGTCTCGAACAGGGTTTCGGATTTCGATCCTTCCATCACGAATCCTGCCACAAACACGCCCGGCGCACTGTGGTTTGCGGGGCAATCGGGGCGGAATACCCTTGAAAGAACAAACTATCATGGCTTCCAGCCGCGTATCGGATTTGCGTGGTCGCCTCGTAGTGACTGGGCGATTCGCGGTGCTTACGGAATGTTCGATCAAGTCTGGGCGGGGGCCAATTATGGAGGTGGGTATGGACAAGGGTGGATTGTTACAGGCTATGAAACCTCTTCCGACTTGGTCACGCCAATTTTTAGCATGTCGCCTCCTGCAGCATCCCTGACGGCGGCTTATCCATCCTTGGCTCAAGGGCCGGGGCTCCCTGTTTTTCCACACGGAACGCCGTCCGCAGCCTTTCTCAACGGCCAGCCCGTAACTTATTTACCGTACAACGCCCCAATTCCGTACATTCAGCAAGCTCACCTTGACATTCAGCACCAACTGCCACACGGAATTTTTGTAGACGCTGGTTATGTATGGACACGAGGTGTCCATCTTCCCTTTTGGGCAGATAGCAATCAAGTGCCTGCTGACCTCCTAGGGCCTGGGAACGCTCAACTCCTGCGACCTTTCCCGCAGTTTCAGGGGATTAATTCGAACCTGGAGGATGGCATATCGAATTACAACGCGCTTGAGCTGAGCGTAAAGCATGAATTCGCGCAAGGCCTTATGTTCACTGCCAACTATACCTGGTCAAAGGCCATGGACACGGAGACAGTCTCAAATTGGGGCGGCGGCGATTCCGGTCTTGTGCAGTACACTTACAATCCTATGGCCAATTACGGTCTCGGAAACATGGATATGTCCAATATATTTAACGCAGACGTCATCTACCAGCTTCCGCTGGGTACCGGTAGGCGCTTTGTAAACCGAGGAGGGATTCTCAACGGAGTGATTGGGGGATGGCAACTTTCCTCTGTCTTCCAAGCGCATTCAGGATCACCTTTCACTCCGACGATGGGCACAGCCAACCTCAGTGGATCACTAGCAAATGACTGGTACCCTAATCGGGTTGCCAGTGGAACGGTTCCGGACCCCACGATCAATCAATGGTTCAACCCCGCCGCGTTTGTTGCGCCAGCGGCATACACCTTCGGCAACTCGGGGCGGAATGTTCTGCTAGGTCCAAGTTACAAGGATCTTGACATTTCGCTGTCCAAAAGTTTTCCCATTAGCAAATTGCACGAGGGAGCACAGTTCGAGATTCGGGCGGACGCAGTCGATTCGCTCAATAACCCGAATTTCGGCTTCCCTAACGCAAGCATCGGAACCTTGGGCGTAGGTGTTATCTCAACGGCGAATACGAGCAGGCAAATCCAATTGGGTGCGCGCTTGAGCTTTTGAATGCGAGGCCTAACGATACCAGTCAGTCTCGGCGCCGGAAACGTAGCTTCCGGCGCCGAGACTTTCCAAGAGAAAATCTGCATACCCGCTTTTTGAGACAAATTCGGCTCAATGCTCTGCGCCTGTTCGCAGGATGTTTATTGCCACCTCTACCTTTGCCAGACCGACACCCGACATTTTTCTCCTGAAGCGGATGACAGACAGGAGATGCTCTATTGCCGGGCGTTCCTTTCAGTTTCGAGTTTCGGGCGCGGATACAAAAATGTGACCTGGAGATGCCGCGTATATCAGGAATTCATCATTTAAAGCGGTCGGTTAATGAGGGCGACCGGAGCCGGGAAACAGCCACCCAAAAGACCATTGTAGACAAGCCGATTTGAGGTTCGGTTCCAGAAAGTCTAACGACGAAATCATGAAAGTAAAGTTCTTTTACGTCACTTTTGGCATCAGCCTCGTTGTTTTATTATCTCTCGCCGGTTTACGCTCAACCGCTGCAAATCCCAAACTTCCCAACGGCCACCGACCGTGGATGAACAGAAATCTCTCAGCCGAGCAGCGTGCCAACCTACTGCTCCACGCGATGACGGTCAGCGATAAGATTGCGCTAGTCCACGGAGTTCCAAAGAGCAGCCAGCCCGGCTCGGGGTATGCAGGGTATGTACCTGCAGATACTCGGCTGGGAATCCCTGCACTGAAGCTTGTCGACGGCCGCGTTGGAGTTGGCAACGGCGCCAAGGACGTGACGCTGTTGCCCGCGCTGATTTGCGCCGCCGCGAGTTGGGACACCTCCCTGTTGAATACATACGGGAGAGTTCTCGGTGAGGAAAAATGGGGGAAGGGCGCGAACGTTGCGCTGGGCCCGACCATCGATGTTGTCCGCGTTCCTGAGTGGGGCCGCGCGTTTGAAACTTATGGCGAGGACCCATACTTCAACGGTCAAATGGCCATCGCCGAGATCAAAGGCATCCAGAGCCAAGGTCCCATCGCTGACGCGAATATGTACTTGACCATGAGCGAAGAGACCAATCGTTTTCACCAGAACAACCTAGTGGATGAGCGAGTCCTACAGGAGATTTATCTGCCTCCATTCCAGGCCGCAGTCCAGCAAGGACATGTCGGCACCATTATGTGCGCCTATGTCAAGACCAATGGCATTTTTTCCTGTGAGAATCCGCACTTGCTCACCGATTTTCTAAGGACGGAACTGGGGTTTCAGGGTTGGGTCATGACCGACTGGGGCGCCGCGCATTCGACGGTGGCTTCGGTCAAGGCAGGCCTGGACCAAGAAATGCCCAGCGGCCGTTATTACGGCCAGGCGCTTAAAACGGCAGTCGAAAACGGCCAGGTGAGTATGGCCACTCTCGATGAGCACGTCCGCCGCATCTTGGTAACAATGTTTCGCCATGGGCTGTTTGACAAGCAACAACAGGGCAACTGGAATACAAATGTGCGCACTCCAGAACATGCCCTCTTTTCCAAGAAGGCCGCCGAGGAAGGCACTGTTCTTCTGAAAAATGAAGGCGACATCCTCCCGCTCAATGCTAATAGCTCTATTGCCGTAATCGGGGCAGACGCTGGAACAAAGCCGTTGGCTGAGGGTGGGGGAAGTTCTCACGTTGTCCCGCCTTATGTGATCAGCCCCTTTGATGGAATTCGCAAGCGCGCCGGTGGGGCAGCACAAGTGCTTTATAGCGATGGGAGTAACCTCAGCCAGGCAGCCGAGATGGCGCGAAGAGCCGCGGTTGCCATTGTCTTCGCCGGTGCACCTGAGACCGAGGGTGCTGACCGGCCAAACCTTGAACTCCCCGGTAATCAGGACGAGCTCATCTCCTCCGTTGCTTCGGCAAATCCGAATACCGTTGTCGTTTTGAATACGGGGGGAACCGTGCTGATGCCGTGGGTCAACCAAGTGCGTGCCGTCATTGAAGCTTGGTACCCTGGACAGGAGGATGGCAATGCGATCGCCGCCATTTTATTCGGGGATGTTGACCCCGCTGGAAGGCTAACTCTTACGTTCCCTCGTACTGAGACTGAAACTCCTACAGCGACTAAACAGCAATGGCCTGGGGTGGACGGGACCTCAACGTACAGCGAAAAGCTCGAGGTCGGATACCGGTGGTACGATTCGCACGAAGTTCAGCCGTTATTCCCGTTCGGTTACGGCTTGTCATACACCACGTTCAAGCTTGCTCATCTTATCGTCACGCCGCAAAAGCTGCACGACAGTCAATCCCTAAGCGCCACAAAGGTGACCGCGAGTGTCAGCGTAACCAACACCGGTCGCCGCGCGGGAGCGGAGGTGGTCGAAGCATACATTGATCAACCGAAAACAGACGGCGAACCTCCCCGACAGCTATGCGGGTTTGCCAAGGTTTTTCTGAGACCCGGCGAAACCAGGGAGGTGACGCTGCCCCTAAATCCCCGCGCCTTTTTCATTTACAATACTCAACGGGCCGAATGGATATCTCCCGCAGGAACCTACCAGGTTCTTGCGGGCACATCCTCGCGCGATCTTCCGCTGTCCAGCCGGCTAACTATCGAGCGTTAGCTCACTTTTTCGCCGGTTAGGGCCAAGGATGGGCAGCCCGCCGTGTCAAAACCTGGGCGGCTCGTATTGGAGTATGTATGATGCGTATTATTGCCATCTCACTTTGTGTTCTGGCCTTCATGCCATCTCCTCAAGCTAGCGGGGACGAAAAGGCAGACCAGAACAGGGCGATGATTCAGGCGCATTTCGACCGCGCGGAAAAACTCCTCGAGGCCGGTCAGCCGCAGGCCGCGGCCCGCGAGTTCCGTACTATCCTGGACATCGACCCTAACAATGCAGACGCGTATGCGGATCTGGGTACGATCGCCTATTTCGAACGTGATTATGCCGGTGCTGCTCACCAGCTGTCGGATGCTCTGAGGCTTAAGCCGTCGCTTTCGAATGCCCGTGCCCTTCTGGGTTTATCCGAAGAGAGACTTGGCCATTTGCACGATGCCGCCTTACAGCTCAGACAGGCATTCCCCGAGATTCAAAGTCAGAAACTTCGTTTGCAAGTCGGCCTTCAACTGGCACAAATTGACTACCAGGAAGGCAACATCGAAGAAGCTGTTCCAGTCCTCATAGCTCTACAGCGGCTTGATCCGACTAACCTTGATGTTTTGTATGCTTCCTATCGAACATTTAACGAGCTTACCGAACAAGCTGTGGACGCTTTGGCCGTTGTGGGTATGCACTCTGCCCGAATGAAGCAAGTCGTGGCCGAAAATTTGATTGAAGAGGGACATCTTGCTGGTGCGATCGCCGCCTATCAGGCCGCATTGAAACTGGACCCGCAATTGCCGGGCATCCACTTAGAATTGGGTGAGGCATACCTCGAGTCTTCCTCCAGGTTCACTTCTGATGATGCTGAAAAAGAATTTAAGGCAGAGCTCGCGCAGGACCCCAACAATGTGAAGGCCGAGTGCGAACTCGGCTATCTCTATCTGCGCCGTGGCGACTTATCGAGTTCCCTCAGCCGCTACGAGCACGCCATTCTGTTGCAACCGACCAGTTCAGAAGCTCATGTTGGAGCGGGAATGGTATTGCTCAGGGCGAATCGACTCCAGCAGGCCGCAGCAGAATTGAGGAAAGCCATCCAACTCAACCCTGACAACGCGCTCGCTCACTACCAGCTTTCATTGACTGACTCGCGATTGGGAAAAGCCGGAGAAAGTCAAACCGAAGCGGCGACCTTTAAACGGCTCAGGTCCCTTAATGACCAATTGCGGAATTTGTTCGATGAGATGCAAAGGCCGGGTGAGGCAAAGGCGGAGTCCGACATGATCCCACAGGCGGCCGCCATTAACCCGCCTTCCTCAGTAAGGAATTGAAACAAGCAACAATCCTATTCCAGAGCCTTCAGCGGACGGAGAGCGAATTTATTGTGAATCGTAAAGTGAAAATGGGCCACCGACAGTTTCTGGAGAGCAGCGCCTTCCTGATGGGGTCCGATTCAATCCCGAACGAGATCGCGCAGACTAAATACATTCGAAGGGCCAACAAGGAAAGGCAGCTTGATGACACATCCAGGTACTAATTCGCGCTGCTAAAAAGAATCCTCATAGTGGTCAATGTCACCCTAAGTTAGCCCTGGGCGTAGTGAGAGCTGGGACGAACAGCGTTAACCTGACGCACAGAGCAGCAGACCTTGAAGGTTGGCGTGCGCAACAATTGGGCGAACCGCTCTTGTGCCGCGATTCCACGTTCAAGATTATCGGTGGCTACTGTTCCCCGTGAATGCGCGAATGCGGAATCGTTGAGCGATACATAAGCTGAGAGGATATCTCGCGGCTTTCCGAGCAGGCCGCGCAGTCCCAACGATTCAAACCAATTTGGCCGGATATGGGCATGGTGGTTACAAAGACAGCACACTGTCTCACTCTGTTTCATCGTACGCATCCGAAAAGGCCTCGGGGGTTTCATTGATAAAACCAGAAAAGTCTATGAACCGCAGGACGTTTCTCAAGGATTCCGGCGCCATACTAGGCGCAGAGTCGCTCCTTGGGAAGTCTCGAGCGCTAGAAGCGTCTGCTTCCGGAGCGTCGCCGGCGGCAGCGGACGGTGTAGCGAGCGCGCAAGCATCTGATCTCCGGATGCAAGCCAAGTTGGACGCCGTGAATAACGTCTGGATTTTGACGGCGCCCGAGGCCGGCTTTCAGGAGCGGTTTGCGGCTAAAGAATTGGCGAGAGGGCTTCGGAACCTTGGGTTGGCGCAGGAACCGCGACAGGCTTCTATCCGAGGTGTTGAGCCTGGAACAAACGACCTTGTTTTCAGATTAGACGTGCGCAAGGCAGGATTCAAGCACCCCGAAGCTTACGAGATTCTCCACGACGGCTCAGCCGGAAAAGCGGCGCGCGTTCACCTAGAGGGTGCAAGCCCGCAGGCAGTGCTTTATTCTGTCTTCGATTTCCTGGAGCGGCAGGGAGCTTTTTTTGGGCTCGACGGGGAAGTATACCCTCTCGACCCCGCGCATTCCCTCAATCTCCCCTCGCCGAACGCCGGCTGGAGCGGTCATCCGCGCTTTAACACGCGTGGGCTTATGCCCTGGCCGGACTTCCTGAATTGCATTACGGTTTACAACCGCGAAGAATACCGCGCTGCGCTTGAAGCCATGGTCCGCATGCGATTCAACACTCTGGGCATTCATGCGTATTCGTCGGACAAGGAATGGACGGAGTCATTCCTGTCCTTCGAATACGGCCCGACCGGGCACTGGGCATTTACAGACACTTCCGCGACGAACCGTTGGGGATACTTGCCCGAGCGCACGTCGCGCTTTGGTATGGGCGCCCCGGATTTTTATGCGGGCGAAGTCTTTGGTTCCGACGCTACGACACATGCCCGAAGTTGCTGGGAAGACGAGCAATTTGCTCAGAAGCTTTGGGGTGAAGCTTTCCGGTATGCGCAGCGGCTCGGCATACGAACTGGGGTCGGGTTTGAACCTTATTCTGTTCCCGATGAAATCGTTCGCGCGGTCCCGCCGCAGGCGCTCTTTGTCAATCCTCATCCCAAACTTCCGGCGCCCCCGATAGACCCCGAATCAATGGCTGCCAGGGACATTCTGGAGACGCGCCTAGCGCGCTTGCTTGAAGCCTATCCTGAGATCGATCACGTCTGGCTTTGGGAAGACGAGGCGAGCAATTGGGCCAGCCGCGACGCGCGTGTTCCACTTTCCGTCACGCCTTTTCGCCAAGCTTACGATTTCCTGCGCCGACACGCTCCTCAAAAACGCATGGTGATTTCAGGATGGGGCGGCGTGGCGCGGCATTTCGCCTACTTTCATGAACATCTACCGGAGGACGTGATCTTTTCTGCTCTCAACGATAGCGTCGGCTGGGACCCCGTCAGCGAGGAATTCGGCAAACTAGGCTCGCGTGAGCGCTGGCCCATCCCCTGGCTGGAAGATGATCCGGCGATGTGGTTGCCGCAATTTCATGTCTATCGCTTCGTACGGGATATGGATCTTGCTTCGCAATATGGCTGCCAGGGAGTGTTCGGAATTCACTGGCGAACACGTATTATGAATTCAAACACCGGCTTCATGGCTCGCTATGCGTGGCAAAAGCCGCTGCTTCCCAAAGTATATTATCAACACTTTGCAGGGGCCCTAGCTCGTGCTCCACGCGCCGCAAAGCTCGCCGAAACCCTGAACGCAACGGATCGTGACCGCCTGATCTTGTCCTCCTGGAGCGGAAAAATTGTGGATGGCCACCATCAAATCCACGAATACTCGGGAGATTACGATCAGGCATTTCAATATTGGAACGGATATGAGCCGCCTGAGAGCGTCAAACAGTCCCAGGCCAAAGTGGCGCAGGAGCTTCGCAGCCTTACCAACGAGGCAAGCAGCCCGGCGGAATACGAACGCGTGAACTACATCACCCGCCACGTCGAATTTCTTGTTCCCTACTCCGATTCGTGGGGCACGGCATTCCACCTCTATCAGGTGCTCGAGAAAGCAGACAACCTGAGAAAAGCGGGGAAGAAGGAGGAAGCCAAAGCGACGGTGCAGATGGAGGGTGTCCCGCTCTGGTTGAAGATTGCTCCCGAAGTACGGGAGGCCATTTTGGACTTCCAGGAAGTTGTCAGCACCCGAAATGACCTGGGAACGCTGGCCTCGATGCACAACAAATATGAACGTCTGGCTCTGTTTCGCCTTCCAGCTTCGATGAAGGAGTTCATTCTCGATCTGCCGCCGGAAGTTCAGAAGGCCTCCGACGAGGCTCTAGCTCCGGATTCAGAAGCACACCCACGCGTTTTCATTCCCACACGACCCACAGTGCTGGCTCCCGGGGAGTACGTTCGTATTTTTGCGGTAGCAATCGGCGGCCGGGAGGTGAACACGCCCGATCTATTTATCCGGCGGACGAGTTCAGGGGCCTGGAGCAGTACGTCAATGACGCGGGTCGGACGGCGCACTTTTACAGCAGAGATGGCGGCGGCAAATGGGGAAGGACCGCTCCTGGATTATTATGCTCGGGCAGAATTCAATACATCGGGAGGGCAGCTAACAGCCTGCGCACCGATCGAGGGTCCCCATCGCTTTTACACTATAACGCTTGTGGAACATTGAAAATGAAAATAGTCCGAGTTGAAATCATTGAACTTCCAGAAAGCACTGCGGTCCATGCCGGCACGATAGGCTGGCTTTGGGTGCGTATTCATAGTGACGAGGGCATTGCAGGGCTCGGCGAAACTTTTCCAGCAACCACGCCGGACAAGAGCGTGGTGCTCCAGGATTTCGCGCCGCGGCTCATCGGCCGCGACCCCCGTGATATCGAAGCGATCTGGCTGGATCTTTTTACATCGATTGCATACCGCGGCTGGGGAGGGGCGGAAATCCGGGCTCTCAGCGCCGTCGACATTGCCCTCTGGGACTTGTTTGCCCGGTCTGCTAATCTCCCTGTTTACAGGCTGCTTGGGGGACAATGCCGGGAGAGCGTCCCCATTTACAACACCTGTTATGACGACATCTACGATTTCAACACGCATCCGGTGGAATTAGCGCAGGATTTGCTTGCGGCCGGAATTCAAGCGATGAAGATATGGCCCTTCGACGAGGTCGCGCGCAAGAACCACGGTCAGTCAATCTCGGCTGACGAAATGGAACTGTGCCTCACGCCGGTTCGCAAAATCCGCGAAGCTTTAGGCGAGCGGATGCAAATCGCTATGGAATTCCACGGCCTTTGGAATTTGCCCAGTGCTGTCAAGATCGCGCGGGCGCTAGAGCCTTACCAGGTGATGTGGCTGGAGGAAATGCTGCCGCAGGACAACCTGGCAGCCTATGCGGCTCTTGCCCAGGAAGTGTCGCAACCTTTGTGCTTGAGCGAGCGACTCGCCACCCGCTGGGGATTTCGGGAAATTCTGGAAAACCGCGCGGCGCGTATTATCATGCCGGATGTGGCTTGGTGCGGCGGCTTGTCGGAAGCACGAAAGATCGCTGCCGCCGCGGAAACCCATTATCTCCCCATCGCACCTCACAATTGCGGTGGACCCGTTATCCACTTCGCATCCTGGCACTTGGCTGTGGCGACGCGAAATTTATTCATTATGGAAACCGTCAGGCGCCACTATGTAGACCGTTTTCAGCTCGTCACCACGGCGGCAGGCGCGCCGCAAAAGGGCAGACTGGGCATACCACCCGGTCCGGGGCTTGGCATTGAGCTCAAGCCGGAATTTCTCGCCAGTGAGCGGGTGCGAATTGACGCGTTTCCGAAAAAAACAGAGTCATAAAACTTTGACGCAGCCCCGGGCCCTCATATCGTGGCCTGACAGCGTGCGAGCCATTCTGGAAGCTTGGTATCCAGTGAAATAGGGTAGCTAGGCAATTTCTAGCCAGTCGATTGCCGATGACCCATACGGCATTCGCCGAGTGCTCTCCTTGAGACGTTGTTGCTTTATGGTACCTTCAACGTTCGCCGTGCCGGCGTCTCGTAGCCAATGCAGCGCGTGAGCGCAACCCGCAATAGACCGGATTCCCATACGGAGGTGGCTGTGCCTCAATCCGAAGGAAGTGGAACTGTCTACGGAGTCCTGGTCGCCGTTGCCGGGGCAGTAGGAGGGTTGCTGTTCGGATATGACACAGCGGTGATTTCCGGTGCGATACTTTTCGTCCGTCATTTATTCCGCCTGTCGCCTCTTGAAACCGAGGTCGCGGTCGCCGCGGTGCTGGCCGGCGCAGCACTGGGCGCAGCGTTGGCGGGCTACCTGTCGGATCGTTTTGGGCGCAGGCCCGTGCTGCTTGCAGACGCAATCATCTTTGCGGTCTTTGCCGTCTTTACAGGCTTATCCACCGGCCTCGTGACTTTTGCCGCCGCTCGCTTCGTGGTGGGCATTGCGGTCGGGATCGCGTCGATGGTGACGCCGCTTTATCTCGCCGAGGTGGCGCCGCCCAAGATTCGCGGCGCTATCGTCACGCTGAACCAACTCGCGATTGTCCTTGGCATCGTCATCGCCTACTACGCGGATTATCTCTTTTCGGGCAGCGGCAACTGGCGCGGGATGTTTATCAGTGCCGTGGCTCCCGCGCTGGTTCTGCTTTTGGCGCTCATCATTCTGCCGGAAAGCCCACGCTGGCTCGCTGCGCACGGACGAATGAGCGACGCCGCTCGCATTCTACAGCGCGTCGAGAGCGCTGACCTCGTGCCGCAGCATCTCCGGGAGATTGAAGAGGTTACGCGTGCGGACCGGCTGGCGTTTCGTGATCTGTTCACGCCGCGCTTTCGCAAGGCGCTGGTGGCCGGTGTGGGTCTTGCAATTTTCCAGCAGATCACCGGCGTAAATGCCATTATTTATTACACGCCGATCATTCTTCAGATGGCGGGTTTTCATAGCGCGTCAAGCGCCATCCTCGCCACGGTGCTCGTGGGAGTGGTGAACGTCATTTTTACGATTGTTTCGCTGTTTCTGCTGGATTGTGTCGGCCGCCGGCCCATTCTTTTGGTCGGCATTGCCCTCATGGGTCTGAGTCTTGCTTACTTAGGCTACCTTTTCGGGGTCCCGCACGTGCCGCGCATCGCCATTCTCGTAGACGTGCTCGTGTATCTCGCGGCGTTTGCCGTTGGACTCGGCCCCATTTTCTGGCTGCTAATCTCCGAAATTTACCCCACCAACATTCGCGGCCAGGCCATGTCCTTAGCCACCGTAACCATCTGGATTTTCGACCTGTTGACTACGGTGACGTTCCTCAGCCTGGTTGGGGCTCTCGGCGCGCGCCACGCCTTTTGGCTCTACGCCATCGCTTGTGCCGCCGCCTTTTATTTTTCGCTCTGCAAAGTACCTGAGACCAAGGGCCGGACGCTTGAGGAAATCGAAGCTTCCTGGGCCGCATGAGCAAATTCTGCTGTCGCGTTGTTTTATGAAAAGGGAAGTCGAGAGAAATAGTTTTCCCTTGGAGCACAACTCGGGGTTGATGCGCTCGGGCAACGACGCCGACAAAAGTGAGACCGTGGGTGGGTTGCCGCATTCGCGACAGCCCCGGAAGCGCGGGCTGGCGACCTCGATCATGCCAAGCGTCGTCTGGAATCAGCACTCTCGCACGTCTTGCACGTGCCGCGGTCGCCGGCAATTAGGATACGGCATCGCAGCCTCACAAGCCTGAGAAACTGTTCGGAGGCGACAACTTCTTGAAGCTGTTTGAGGATCGATTTGGTGTCTGCGAGTGTCAAGCCGACGTCCGGGTCGACTGGCAAGGGCCACACTCGACGGTACCCAAGTCTGCAGAGGTGATTGTGTCAGGGTCCGGCGAAGCCAGGACCCTGACACGGACCGTGACCGCGAAAACCGCTTCTTTGTCGAAAGTCCACGCAAGCTGTTTGCCCATCTGCTGAAGCACCATCCAACGCCCGAAAAGCTCTGCTACTGGATTGCCCATGCCGATCCTGAAATCGACCGCCGGGTTGCCGGAACGCCGCTTGAAGCGATCGTTTCAAGGAGCGCCCCTCAGCAGCGGGCCGGGATGCTGGCGGGCCTTGAACGAGTGAGCAATTCCTTCAGCCTTCTGCCACCACCCTCGAAAACCCGCCGCTGGACGGCGACGGAATGGGCCGAGCGCCGCGAGGGATAGATTTTCCTCACCAGCCGGCCAGAAACGCGCGAGACGCTTCGGCCTCTGATAAGTCTCTGGCTCGATTTTCTCGTTCTCCGCCTGACGGCCCAGACCGATTACCCAGAGCGCCCAGTCTGGGTGATCATGGACGAGCTGGCGAGCCTCGAAACCCTTCCGACTCTGCCCCTCGCGCTCACGGAAAGCCGGAAATCGAACACTCGGATGGTCCTGGGTCTTCAGGGCCGCAGCCAGATTGAGGTGCGCTATAGCCGGGAGGCCGAGTCCATGCTTTCTCAGCCGCGCACGAAAATCTTCCTGCGCACCAGCGAGCCGCGCGCTGCCGAATGGATCAGCAAGTGTATTGGTGATGTCGAAATGGAGCATTTGCGCGAGGGGAGAAGCGTAGGCGATTGGGGTTTCAACCGGACCGAAAACGCGAGCGTAGACCGGCGAATCGAAGCGGCAATTCTGGGCTCGGAAGTGAGCAATCTCGAAAACCTGGAGGGCTTCTTCCTGACGCCGGGCTATACGCTCAGGTCAACTTTTCCATACGTTAGTCCAGAACTGCGCAGCCAGGCGTTTCTGGCTTCCGATCGCTCCGATCCGGCATTCGTGAAGATCCGGGAGGATGAACCGCCAGAGTCCGAGGAAGCCGTTCAGGTGCAGAAGCCGGGCTCGTCCGTTCGCCCGGCTAAGCCTCCAAATAACCATCACGATTCTGGAGACACTTTGCCGGTTGAACAGGGATGACATGCTGACCATTTCCAAGCCGCTCAGTGCCGGGCAAGCCCGCTCATATCATGAAAAAGAGTTCGCCAACGCGGAGCAGAACTATTACTCGCAGAAGGGCGCCGTGCAGGGCGAATGGACAGGCCGGCTCGCCGCCGAGATGGGACTTGAAGGGGTGGTAACTGCCGCCGAATTCAAGCGGCTGGCTGAAGGCCAGCATCCGTCCACCGGTGAGCAGATGGTGCAGCATCGCGCCTCCAGGACATACAAAAATGATCACGGCGAGACCGTTACAACCGTCGAGCATCGCGCCGGTTGGGACGCAACTTTTAGCGCGCCAAAAAGCGTTTCGATTCCTTTGTGCATTGAGGGCCGGACTGCGGCAAGGCGAGCTGCTTGGCCTTAAGTGGGGCGATATCCAGTTCGGAGAGAGTGAGTCCGACACAAACCGATATATTCTCGTGCAACGCAACCTCCAGGCAGGTCGGTTGATAAGCACGAAGAGTCACAAAAGACGCCGTGTCGATCTCTCACGCGAACTTAGACAGGTTATGTTTGATCTTAGGGATTCGAAGTTTTTGACCGCGTTCCAGCGAGGTATTGACCTCGGGAACGAATTAATTTTCCATGACGCTGAGGGGCGAGGACTGGCTCGGGATGTTGTGACCCGAGTGTTCAAAGGCTGCCTCGTGAGAGCTGGCGTGCGGGAGATCCGATTCCATGACCTGCGCCACACCTTCGGAAGCCAACTGATTCAGAGCGGGGCATCACTAGTCTATGTCCGCGACCAGATGGGCCATTCCAGCATCCGCGTGACGGCGGATATCTATGGTCACTTGCTTCCCAGTGTCAACGTGAACGTGGTTGATCGCCTTGACGCACAAACAACTCCGCAAAAATCCGCAACCCAGACCACGTTGTAAAGCCAGAAAATCGCGGCAAGTTATTGAAAAGATTGGTGGACCTGGAGGGGTTCGAACCCTCGACCTCATGACTGCCAGTCATGCGCGCTCCCAACTGCGCCACAGGCCCGATGTTTGAGCGTAGACTATAACTATGTGATTTGGTTTTAGCATGGGGGTTGCCGAATGTCAATTGACGGCACTGAACGCGCCGCATCCGGTGATCCCAATTTGAACAGGTAAATCCTGGAATAAGCGCCGCCTTCGGCTTCCTTCAGAACCCTTATCTATCTGTTGCGCCCCTTCCCTGGCATTGACTGTGCGTCTGCAAGCTCCCGCTTCATCAAGTCCGGACTGATTTTGCATTGCGGATTTTGCAGGAGGCATGCGGCCACGCTCTCAGCGCAGCCGCATGAGCAGGGCGTCATATTGAGATAAAGCATTACCTGGTTCTTTACCTTCGCGGGAAGCGCGTTCACGCCAGGGAAAGGGGCTTCCGTCACGGCTGTGGGGACGAAGTTCGACTTCAGTCTGACGCAGCCGCGCGGGTATTCGATGAGTGGTGCGGGCGTCAGGCGATCCCGCGGAAGGTAGAATGACCAAGCGAGCGCCGCCATCGCCGCCAGCACCACGGCCAGCAGAATCACCGAAGCCCTTGAAGGTCCGCTCTTCGACCCGGGGCGCTTATCCGGGGCCAAGTTTGCTGAAGACATCGGCATTCACCCGCCGGAGCGGCGCACTTCGGGCGGCCACTCTGATTTTCAAGCTCAAGGGCACGCTGACGGGCGGCAGGCAGGCATGGTCATTGCACGCCTGGTAGCCCAGCTTCCCCTGCAGAAGGTAATCCCCAGGAGCTAACCCTCCGGCCACTCGCAGCGTGGCCCCGATCACAAATTCTCCCGCGTAAACCGAGAGCGGCTTCCCCGAGAATACGAATTTCTCTGGTTTTCCTTGAGGATATAAGATTTGTCCCACCGAAAATGCCTTGCTCGCGTCAAAGCTCAGGTTGGTCGGGATGAGGTAGTCGAGACTGGGATGATGATCGTTGATGTGGTATCCCGGCGCCACCTGCGCCACTACCGCAACTTCGGCAGAGGCGCTCGAATGCACCGCGTCGGTGGCCGGCAAGAGACTGGCTTTCACCACGGCTGGCGGACGCTGCGCCGATGCCGGCTGCGTCAGGCCAAAGGCGAGAAAACTGACCGCGACTAGGGCAAATACAAAACGTGTTTTCATAATTCGTCCTATGAGGTTGAAATAGCGGCCTCTGGCGCCACTACAGTTTTACGTCACCCGCGCCAAACGGTTTTCCAAAATCATGCCGGGGCTGAAATCACGGATGCACATTCGCTCGATCGGGGCGCCGTCGAGCGCGGCGCGCGGCACTAAGCCAATAAGTTCACTTTCGAGCACCATCGCGCCCAGCGCCGCCGCCTCCTTTTCAACCTCCGCAAACACGCGGGCCAGCGGGGCGGCCTTGAAATCGGTGATGTTGAGCGAAACCTGGGCCATGTTTTTCGACGGCAGGAGCAAACCCATCGCCTTAACGCCCTCGAGGCCGCCATTCGAAGCGCGCACTTGCCGGGCGATGGTTTGCGCAATGGCTGCGTCCGGGACGTTCAAATTGATGTTGTAGGCGATCAGAAAGTTGCGCGCGCCCACGGCCGTGGCTCCGGCGGTTGGGTGCAGCGCAGCATCGCCAAAATCCGGCTTGCGTTCAGGGTTCACGCGGACCTCGTCGCGCAATCCCTCAAAGCCGCCCTTGCGCACTGATTCCAGGTTGCGGCGTGCGGGGCGGCGCGCGGCCGCTTCATAAAGGTAGGTTGGAATCTGGTAGCGCGTCCACGCCTGCTCGGCCACCTGCTCGGCGATCTCCACGCAGGTTTTGAGGGCTGTTCCATCAAGCGGCACAAACGGGACTACATCTGCCGCGCCGATGCGCGGGTGAAGGCCGGAGTGCTGATTAAGATCGAGCAAAGCGGCTGCGCACCCAATGCCGCGCAACGCGGCCTCGGCCACCCCGCCGGGCGTGCCCACCAGCGTCACGACACTGCGGTTGTGGTCCGCATCCATCATGATATCAAGGCAGGCCACGCAGGGACCGGCGATGACTGCTGCAAGGATCGATTGCACCTTGCCCGCATCCCGGCCCTCGCTGAAGTTCGGTACGCATTCCACGGTGTAACGCATCATAAGCAAAAAGATGCCCGCCTCATGTTATACGGGCTTAACGTTTGTAGCGCAGGCGGCTTTCTGTAGCCGTCGGCACGGGCGCTGTCCAAAGTCTGAAATTCGCTGAATCAGTTTTAGGGGTCGGAGCTTTAGCTCCGACGTGAACGCCTGCATTCTGATCGCGGCTTCAGCCGCTGAAACTTCAGGGCCTGAAGGCCTCCTTTGAAAGCCAGAGTAATTGTCGGGCCTGAAGGTCCGACCCCCTAGCAACGAGGATAAACGGCGGCGCCTACACCATTGTTTCGAACCGGAAAAACCCCCGTTTTTGACCTCAAAAAGCCGTTACGAACTGGACCAACCCTTGCATCTCCTTTGTTTTTGTTGCAAATGCTCCGGTTTGTTGTCAGAATCGTTATAATTCATTTATATTCAATACATTGCAGCGATTTTGCCCGTTTTCCCGTCCGGTTTGCTCCGCTTTGCTTTCCTAATCTTTCTTTAGTTTCTATAACTTGCAAAAAGTAAAACAATCCTTTTTGTGTTTCAGCTCCATTTTCGCCTTTAACCGCCTTTGGTTCAATGGCTTACCACAAAAGTTCATATGCGCTACCGGGCACTTTCGATTTCGGCTGTCGCTACAGCGCAAGCCGCAGGGTTAAAAAGCGAACCCTGCGCACCAAATCCAGCCTAACACCCCACTCTGAAATATTTGAGACGAATGGAATAAACGAGACGTTTTTTTCACCATCTCCCTTCAACCGGGGACATGAATGGGCTTCAACTGCCCCTGTTCCTGCTTTACAAAAACCCGGCGTCTAGCCTGGACTATTCGTGAAGCTCAGCGTGGCAATCAGGGGGCGCGATTTTAACCGCGCCATTACGCACGTTCAAATGAATATCTGCGTTTCGCGCGTGGCGCGAAACGAGAAAGTGGTAGAAGTTCGCGTGTTCAGCGGGGGTTCAAACCCCAACTACCTTTCAAGCACGGTCACTTCACGAATAATCCAGACTAGGCTTTACGCGCGTTGCGGTATTTTTCCAGGCATTCCTGCGAGCAGAAATATTGCCCTTGCCATTCAAATTGATGGGCCAATCCTTTGGAGAGAAACATACCGCATACGGGGTCGCGCACGGCTTCGCCCCGCAAAGGCTCCTTTTTTTCCTGGGGCCGGGGGCCAAAACCGGGGCGGGAGAAGCGAACACCGCCACCGCCGCCAAACAGCTTGCCGATGGCGCGCGCGAGGACCTGCTCCACCACGATGAAGATGATGATATCGAAGACGAGATCGAGGATTCTTCCCATTTAATGAGTGTGACGGTCTAGCAGTCTAGCCCGATTTATTCACGAAGCTCGGTTTTACAATTAGGGGGGCGCGGTTTTAACCGCGCCGGTCCGAGCGTTCAACTGAATACCTTCGTCCCGTGGCGCGAAACGAGAAAGTGGTAGAAATTTGCGTGTTTGGCGGGGTTTAAACCCCGCCCCCAACAAAGACGATACTTTCATAATAATTCAACCTAGCGGGATGCCCGGCGGCCTTTCAAGCCGCCGAATATTAATCACGCTTACTGCTACCGGCGGTGGATTCCGTCTGGTCGAGTTGCTCCCTTAAATCAGCGAGTCCAGGGTAATTGGGGTTAATCGCTGCCAGCCGGTTCAGCGCCACACGCGCCCCAGCGTAATCACGCGTCCCCTCCATATTCACCACGGCTAAGTTGAATAGCGTCGGTGCATGGCGAGGATCAAATTGGAGCGCCGCCTGGAGCTGGCTGACAGCATCGCGCGACCGTCCGAGGCTGAAATAGCACGTTGCCATGTCCGTGCGCGCATCAACGTTCTTCGGGTCGAGCGCGAGGGCTTGCTGATACCAGGTGATTGCCTCGTCATACTGCTTATGGTCGTACAAAAAGTCCGCCAGCTTCAGCCGGGGCGCCGGGTTGCCGGGATTGTGCGCCGCCGCGTCCTTAAAAAATTGGATCACTTCAGCGTCTGTGAGCTGCGGATGCCCTTTTGGGAGCTGGGAAGTTAAATCGGATGGCCCGCTGCCGGCGGGAGCTGGGGCGTTGGACGGCGAAGCGGATGGGCCTGAATCGCCGCTTGCTTGCTGGCTTGCCGCCGCAGGCGCAAGCGCGCTCTGCCGCTCGAGCGAGCTTCGATGCGCGCTGAAGGCATAGCCGGCAAGGAAACCTACGCCGAGAAAAACGATGGCCGTAATTAACGTCTCTTTCTTCATAGAATCGCCACTCTTTGTGTATTATTGCGCAACACCGCAAAGGATGCTACAACCATAGCCGTGCAAACCACAAAATTGCGCCTTCGGAACACGATGATCTTTAGCGCCATCTTCTCGTGCATATTCTGCGCGCTCTATGCTGCGCCTGCGGCAACCACACGGCTGCCATTTGGGCCGTGGAAGCGAGCCTCTAATCAGCCGGTGATTTCACCCGCCGGGAAGGGCTTTGAATCCGCGGGGACGTTTAACCCGGCGGTGATCAAAAAGGAGGGCGAATTTATAATGCTCTATCGCGCCCAGGGCAGCCAGGGAACATCGACACTGGGTTATGCCACAAGCCGTGATGGAGTGCATTTCACGCGACAGGCAGCCCCGGTGTTCGGCCCACAGGCCCCTTACGAAAAAGGCGGGGGGACGGAAGACCCCCGCCTAGTCCGCATTGGCGGCGCGTATTATCTGACCTATACCGGCTACAACAACGTCGATGGAAAAGGGCCCGGCAAGAAAGACGCTCAACTTTGCCTCGCAACTTCTACGGACTTGATTCATTGGACGCGCCACGGCGTCATCATGCCCGCCTATCGCGGCAAGTGGAACATCGGTTGGACGAAATCGGGCGCGATTGTTCCTGAAAAGATTAACGGTAAATACTGGATGTACTACTTGGGCGACGCACGGGGCCATCCGAGCCAGATGGGCGTTGCCGAATCGGACGATCTTCTGCATTGGACCGACGCCACGGATCGCCCGGTGCTCGCCAGCCGGCCCGGCAGCTTCGACGCCCGCGTGGTTGAACCTGGCCCTCCGCCCGTTGTCACGCCCGAAGGCATTCTCCTGATTTATAACGGCGCGGATGACCACCTAGTCTATTCCACCGGCTGGGCGCTGTTTGATAAGAACAACCCGGCCCGTGTTCTGGCGCGCGCCAGCACTCCGATTTTCCGACCCGTGTTGCCGTGGGAAAGGACAGGCCAAACGCCCAACGTTGTGTTCGTCGAAGGCCTCGCGCGCAGCGGAAGCCGCTGGCTGTTTTATTACGGCAGCGCGGATCAATACGTGGGCGTGGCAGTGGCGGATAGCCGATAGGGATCTTGTGTCCGCTTGCGAACATGGCATTTCAAAATCGGACATCCCGTTGTTCGTCCTTAAAATCCCAATATCGAATTAACCCTAAGATTCTTAAGAAGTTATCTCCATGCCTCGCCCCGGCACGAAAACTGCTCTAGTGATAAACGTTGAATTGCGCGGACGCTGTAGCGGCGGTCCCTCACAGAGTTTAATCGCCTGTCTTTACTACTAAAAAACCGGCAGTCGAAGTCCGCAAAGGGGGCCGCCGCTACGAAAACAGGGAGGCATAACAAAAATGACGGCACTGGCTCAAGACATCAAGTACACGCTGCGCCTCCTGGCGAAGAATCCCGGCTTCACGGCAATCGCGGTGATTGTTTTGGCGCTTGGGATCGGCGCGAATACGGCCATCTTTAGCGTGGTGGACGCGGTGGTTCTCCAGCCATTGCCGATTCATCAGCCGGGTCGCGTGGTGGCCGTGCATGACCAATTCACGCAACTTGGATTGCCCAGCATTGGCGTCTCCGCGCCAGATTTTGTTGATATCAGCCGCATGACAGACATCTTTGCCAACACCGCTGCCATCACGAACCAAAATTTTGACCTTACCGGCGCTGGCCAGCCCGAACACCTGGTAGGATTCCGGGTGAGCGGCGGTTACTTCCCTTTGGTGGGCGTAAAGCCCATTCTCGGACGGTGGTTTCTGCCTTCTGAAGATAAGCCAGGCGCAAGTCATGTTGCGGTGATCACCGAGAATTTATGGCAGGGGGCGTTTGGCTCGGACCCGAAGCTGATCGGCAAGAGCATCACGCTCGATGGTGAAAACTACACCGTCGTGGGCGTTATGCCATCCTCTTTTCAGCTTCCTTACATGGCGCCCGATCTGTGGACTCCGCTCGCGCTCACTCCCGCCCAGCTTGATCCGGTTAAAGAGCGCGACCACCAATGGCTTTCCATGGCGGGGCGGCTTCGCCCGGGCGTGACCGTGGCGCAAGCACAGACGGCGATGAATGGAATGGCGCGGCGTTTGATGCGGGAATACCCGAATTATTTTCCGCCCCGCATAGGTTACGGCATCAAGGTCGTTCAACTTAAGCCAGACCTGATCGGAAGCACGGGGAAATTCCTCTTTGTATTGCTGGCCGCCGTCGGATTTGTGCTGCTGATCGCCTGCGCCAACGTGGCCAACCTGATGCTGACGCGGGCTTCGGCGCGGTCGAGAGAGATAGCGGTTCGCGCCGCGCTTGGGGCGAGCCGCCTGAGGATTGTGCGCCAGTTGCTGACCGAATCCGTGCTATTGGCGCTGGCCGGAGGCGCGATTGGCCTGTGGCTGGCGGTTTGGGGTGTGCAGTTGCTTAAGAGCATCGGCCCCGCGAACGTGCCGAGGCTCAGCCATGCGGATATGAATGGATGGGTGTTGCTCTTCACCGCGGGAATTGCGCTTGCCACCGGCATTCTTTTTGGACTTGCGCCCGCCCTTCAGAGCTCGAAGACCAGTTTGCACGAGTCGCTGAAGGAAAGCGGCCGTTCCTCCTCTGGAAGCATGGCTCGCCAGCGCGTGCGCAGCCTCCTGGTGATTGGCGAAGTCGCGTTCACCTTGGTGCTGCTGGCCGGAGGCGTTTTGATGATCAAGAGCTTTGTCCACCTTCTTAATGTGAATCCCGGCTTTGATCCAAACAACGTTCTGACCATGCAAATTACCCTTTCGGGCAACCAGTACGCGAAGCCGTCTCAAATCACAGGATTTTATCGCGCGCTTCTCGAACGCGTTTCGCGCCTGCCTGGAGTGAAGGCGGCCGGCGCGGTGGACGTTCTTCCCTTTAGCAACTTTGGCAACTCCGGCAGCTTCTCTATTGAGGGTGAGCCAGCGAGCCGGGGTGAGATACTCCCCCATGCGGATACTCGCCGTGTCATGCCAGGACTATTCAGCACTCTGCGCATTCCGCTGCGGCGCGGCCGCCTCTTCACTGAAGCGGACACGGCCTCCGCGCCGCACGTTGCGCTTATCGATGACGTCCTGGCAAAGGAATACTGGCCGAATCAGGATCCGATCGGCCATCGAGTGGCGATGCTTTCTTCCTCAGCGCCGGAATGGTATACGGTGGTAGGAATCGTGGGTAACGTCAGGAATCGCGGCTTCAGCGCCCCGCGCAAAGGAGTGCTCTATTTCCCCTTGGCGCAGTGGCCGAAGGTCCATATGTCGCTTGTTGTTCGCACGGCTTCCGATCCTATGGCGCTTGCCGGCGCTGTGCGCCAGGCGGTCAGGAGCATTGACCGGCAGGAGCCCGTTTATGACGTCAAGACAATGGAGGGGTACGTTTCCGAATCCGTTTCCAACCAGCGGCTCTCGGTGTTTCTGCTGGCGATGTTCGCCGGTCTGGCGTTGGTTCTGGCGTCGGTGGGCATTTACGGCGTCATCTCCTTCTCCGTAAGCCAGCGCACGCATGAAATTGGCATCCGCATGGCGCTTGGCGCGCAACCCGGAGATGTGCTGCGCATGGTTTTGGGGCAAGGAATTATTTTAGCTCTCGCCGGCGTAGGCATTGGCATAGTCGCGGCGCTGGGTTTGACGCGGTTCATGGCAAGCGTGCTCTTCGGCGTAAAGCCAACTGACCTTGGAACGTTTGCCATTGTTGTCCCCATCCTGATTGGCGTCTCGCTGCTCGCCAGTTACATTCCAGCCCGGCGGGCGATGAAGGTGGACCCGTTGGTGGCGCTCCGGTATGAATAGCCGTGGATGAAATCCGCAGTTGTGTTGTAGCGGCGGCGTCTCGCCTCCGGTCTTTATTATACGTAACACCATAAGTCGTCGTCGCCTGATTCTGTAGCGGCGGCCTCTGGCCGCCGGATTTTAATAGTAAAGACCGGCGGCCAGAGGCCGCCGCTACAGCCAATGACCGTCGCTGACTTATGACGCTCTGTATAGCAACAGCCGGCGGCAAGACATCGTCGCTACAACACTTGCCTCGCTTGTGAGTATCCTCCCTCCTTGAATCAGAACCACCCCATAGCGCGCGGCGCATTTCGTTGACAGCGTTGAAGACCCCGAAGTAAGCTCGGTCAAGAGCGGGTGGGATAGGACCGCTGACGAAACGTTCACTTATGAGCCCAACGACGTTTTGCGCATTTTTAGGCGGGCTGCTGGCTCTTGCCTTCATTGCCAACCGGCTCTATCGGCTGACGCGCGTGCCCGACGTCATCGTCCTAATGGCGGTGGGCTTGGTGCTCGGCCCCATTTTGGGGTGGGTTAAGTCAGCGGAGTTCCAATCCGTCACGCACATCTTAGGAACGCTGGCCCTGATCCTGATTCTGTTTGAAGGCGGCCTCGACCTCAACTTGCGTGACACGCTCCGCCATTTCCCAGGCGGCGTCTTGCTGGCAATATTTGGCTATTACACCAGCATGGGCATGGTTGCCGCCGTCGCCTGGAAAATCCATCTCTTCGGGCTGCGGGAGGCCCTGCTGGTGGGCGCGGTCCTCGGGTGCGTGAGCAGCTCGATCATGCTGCCCGTCTTGCAGCAGATCAAGCTGACGAACGCCGTGCGGGTGACGCTGCTGATTGAGGGTTCGCTGGGCGATGTGCTCGGCGTCCTTACGGTGA
>DASZAA010000014.1:0-4041 GCA_035945615.1 Terriglobia bacterium | reverse complement strand
CCTTCGCAGAGGCGCATGACGCTTTCCGCGGCGTAAGCCTGGGAGAAATGGACATCGCCTACAAGCGCGTGGAACCCTGGCAGGCATTGCCGCTCTCCGATACGGCTCTGGACGCGAAGTTCCTGGAGGGCAGCCGCCTGGTGGAGTTTCACAAGAAGCAGTTCCGGCTGAAAATGCTCAGCATCATGCTGCACGAAACGCATCATCTGGTTGCGCCGAACGAGCCGGAAAAGGTAATCCGCGAGTGCAGCGTCGCCTTCTACCGCGACGCCCTGGCGAGTTATGTTGAAAATACACTTGCGACTCTTTCGCTTACCATTGACCGCTCGTTTTTTCGTCTCGGCTGACCTTGAGATTATCGATTCTTTGACTCGCTTGACGAGAGCGGCGCCGCCGGTCCACAATGGCCGTTCGTAACCCGCGAACGAAGCCGCCATGCTGCGGGATTCGCGGGTCTATGTGAGGTTGCTATCGTGCTACGGCTCGCCGGCATTTTATTGCGCGCTTTCATTGCGCTCATAGCAGTTGCTGCGGTCACGCTTCCGGGATTTGCCGCTCCCCCTGCGAGTGCGCCCACAACTCTCGATTGCGGAGCCATCAGCAGCAAGATTCTTGGGCGCGACGTAAATTATTGCGTCGACCTCCCCGCGGGTTATGTTTCGTCGGCCCAACGCTATCCAACGCTTTATTTCCTTCACGGATTGTTTGAACACTATCATGCCTGGGACGAAAACGGCGGCAAGGATATCTTCGACAGCCTGCTAAAGAAGGGCGTGGTTGGGCCTTTCATCGTCGTTTTGCCTGATGGCGGCAATTCTTTTTACGTGAACTCCTACGATGGGCATGAACGCTACGAAGATTTTTTCATGCAGGAGTTAGTGCCGTATATCGACGGCAAATACCGGACGATCCATTCTCCTCTCGCACGCGGCATCAGTGGACTCTCGATGGGCGGCTACGGCGCGCTTCACCTCGCCATGCGTCATCCTGACATATTTGGATCGGTCAGCGCGCAAGGCGCCGCTTTGATCTCCAGGTTTCCGAACCCGCTGCCTACTGAAGGGCGGCTGGGATTCTACATCCGCCTGCTCGAGCGCGACTTCGGTACGCCGCCCGACGGCGCTTACTGGAATGCCAACAATCCGCTGGCCCTCGCCGCCGATCCCGCGAAATTTCCTAATTTGAAAATCTACTTTGATTGTGGCACCGACGACCGCTACGGGTTCGAAAGCGGCGCCGAGGCGCTCGACGCCATCCTTAATCAGCATGATTTCCCTCACGTTTTCGCTCTCCGTTCCGGCAATCACGGCTGGGACTACATGCAAAAATATATGGAAGACGCTTGGCTCTTTCACTGGCAAGTTTTCTCCTCGGCGGAAGCGTCGGGGAAAACCGCCGGGCCTTAACAAGTTCCCAAAAAACGAAGAGGCGGCTATACGAGTCTGTCCGGCAACTTTGGTGAAGGTGCTGTAGCGGCGGCCTCTGGCCGCCGATTTTTCAGATAGCAAAGACCGGCGGCCAGAGGCCGCCGCTACAGAACGTCGCCGCCGCTATAACGAAAACCCGCGGACAAAACTCTGCGCTGCTTGCTGGCGCGGTTTCTCTGCCGCGCCAACTGCCCCTGCCGATGTTATACTGAGGCTGTGAGTCGAGCGGGACAGGGGGGGTGCACTATGAAAGGCCTAAATAGCCTGAACAACCCTGAGGGCCTGAAGGCCTGAAAGCCGAGAGAGTTAAGATGAAAAGTAAACTTAGGGGTATCGGATGGATAATCACCTCGGTGGTATTGTCGGTGGCGTTTTGCCCGCTTTTCGGGCGAGCGCAGTCGGCTGCCGCTCCTGCTTCGCCGCCCCAAAATGGCGCAGTCCTCGCCGGGCCGAACGCCTCAGCCGGAGCGGGCACAGGGGCCAAGGTCGGGAATAGCCTCAAAACATTCAGCGAAGTTTACGGGCTGATTGAGCAGAATTATGCTGACCCTGTACCTCCGGACCTTACTATTTACGGGCCTTCGGGCAGCAACAACATTGGCGCTATTCCCGCCATGTTACGCACGCTCGACCCGCACTCGAATTTTTTCGATCCCACAAGTTTCGCGAAGATGCAGGAAGAGATGCGCGGTGATTACTACGGGGTGGGCATGGAGATCGCTCCCAGGCCTGATAAAGCGGGCAAAATGGTAACGATTGTGGAGCAGCCCCTGCCGGATTCGCCCGCTTTTAACGCTGGCTTGCGTCCGGGAGACACCATTGTCGAAGTCGATGGCAAATCCACCGCCACCTTGGATTCAACCCAAGTGGCGGACATGCTGCGCGGGCCGCGTGACACCATGGTGAGCGTCACCGTGACGCGCGAAGGGGTTTCGCATCCACTCAGCTTTACCTTGAAGCGGCAGAAAATCACCCAGCCGAGCGTCGACACAGCTTTCATGATCCGGCCCGACATCGCTTACATCCGCATCAACACCTTTAATGAGACCACCAATCCCGAGCTTACCGATGCGCTGAACAAGCTTGGCCAGCAGGACTTTAAGGGCTTGATCCTTGATCTGCGCGAAAACCGGGGTGGGCTGCTGAATCAGGCGGTGGGCGTGGCCAGCCATTTCCTGCGCAAAAATCAGCTCATTGTTTACCACAACGGCCGTAGTTCGCCGGAGCAGAAATATTATGCGGAGACCGGAGAAGAAGGCCCGGAGTATCCCATCATTGTGCTGACGAATAACAATACCGCGAGCGCGGCGGAGATTGTCACCGGCGCGCTGCAGGATCATGACCGCGCCCTGGTGATGGGCCAGCGGAGTTTTGGCAAGGGATTAGTGCAAACCGAATACCCGCTGAGCAACGACACCATGCTGCTGCTGACCACGGCGCACTATTACACGCCCAGCGGCCGCCTGATCCAACGCGATTATTCCGACATCTCGCTTTACGATTATTACAATCACTATGACCCGGCGCCCTTGCCCCATACTCAGGCGCGCTTGACTGACGGCGGGCGCGAAGTGTTCGGAGGGGGCGGGATTACGCCGGACATTATCGTGTCGCCGGAAAAATTGAATCCTACCGAGGAAAAGTTGGTGGCCGCGGGCGCTTTCTTTGATTTCGGCGGACGTTACCTCGCAGACCACAAGACTATCTCCGAAGATTTCAAGCCCAACGGGAAGGCGCTTGAAGCCTTTCGCAAGTTTCTGGCCAGCGATAACGTGAATATTTCCGCCCAGGATTTAAAAGATAACGAAGAATTCATCCGCCAGCACATTCAGGAGCAGCTCGTGCGGGCCATCGACGGATCGCCGGCGGCTGACCAGATTGCGATTGAAGATGATCCGCTGGTCGGAAGGGCGCTCGACAGCCTTCCTCAGGCAAAGGCTTTGCTCGTCCAAGCGCAACGCTATATGGCCGAGCGTGGCACGGAAGTTTCACCGGCGGTGCATTAAGAAACAGCGGCGAGTGACAAGCCTGATCGCCCTTTTGCTTTTCCCTTGTCTCTTGCCCCGTGGCCCTTAGTCCCTGGCTTCCTTGCTCGTCACAGGTCGCTCATCACTGCTTTTTCGAGGCATAGATTATGCAGACGCGGCGTCTAGCTTGGTTTGTGATTTCGTTAATCGTTCTTTGCGCGTTGCTGGGCGGCCTGTACGGCAGCCGCGTGGAAGCCACCGGCTCCGATCCGGGCGATTCCAGCGTCCAGAGCGGTATGAAGGGATTCACCCGCATCTATAGCTTGGTGCAGCAGAATTACGCCGACCCAGTGAAGCCGGATGAAGCCATCTACGGCCCCGTCTCCAGCATGACCATCGGCGCAATTCCGGGAATGCTGCGCACTCTCGACCCCCATTCCAATTTCTTCAGTCCGAAAGCCTTTCTATCCCTGCGCGAAGACCAGGAGGGCAAATATTCCGGCGTTGGGATGTATATTGGCACCCGCCTGGATCAATCGAACAAGCTGGTGACGGTGGTGATTTACCCCTTGCACGGCTCTCCGGCGATGCGCGCGGGAATCCGCGCGGGCGATGAGATTGTGAAAATTGATGGGAAGTCCGCCGAG
>DASZAA010000013.1:0-16524 GCA_035945615.1 Terriglobia bacterium | reverse complement strand
GAAGCTGGCCGGAACAGACCTCCCCATCCTGGTTGAGGGTGAAAGCGGAGCAGGCAAAGGCGTTTTTGCGCGCTGGATTCACGCGCATTCGCCGCGCCGAGCCGAGGCGTTTATCAAAGTCCATTGTCCGGCCCTTCCCCCGATGCTGCTTGAAAGCGATCTTTTTGGGTATGAGCAAGGCGTGTTTGGCGGCGCGCTGAAGCTCAAGGTTGGGCGGCTCGAAGAAGCACGGCGGGGCACGCTTTTCCTCGACGGCGTTTCCGAACTTGATCCCGATCTACAGGCTAAGTTTCTGCGTTTACTCCAGGATGGCCGGTTTACCCGCATCGGGGGCAGCGAGGACAGGCCCACGAACGCGCGCATCATTTGCTCGACGCGCGGTTCGCTCGCGGGCCAAGTGGAAGCGGATGAATTCCGGAAGGACCTATTTTATCGCATCAACGCGGTGCATCTGCGCCTCCCGCCGCTCCGGATGCGCCTGGCGGATATTCCCGCCATTTCAGATTTTCTGCTCGAAGCATTCGGTCGCAAGTACGGCGTCCCGGCGCGGCCATTTTCCGCTGAGCTGATGCGCTTATTGCAGGCCAGCGCATGGCCGGGCAACATCCGGCAATTGGAAAATGTAGTCCGGCGCTATGTGGTGCTGGGTTGCGACGAGGAAAGTGTTACCGCAGAGCTTTTGAACGAGACGAGGCCAGACCCGCTCTCTGCAGTGGCTTCGAGGGGCCCGGTCGCGCTGAAAAAGGTCGTGCGCGAGCGCGTGCGGGAGCAGGAGCGAAGGATTATCCTGCGGACGCTTCATTCGCACCATTGGAACCGGAAAGAAACCGCACAGGCGCTTGGCATCAGCTATCAAGCCTTGCTCTACAAAATGCGCCAAGATCAACTTTCTCAACAGCGTACAGATGAGACAACGCAGCAGGACCTGTACGTGATCCCGCCCGGGACCAATCACCCAGGCTACGTTAACTGATGTCACTTCCGGTTTAAAAAAGTTTCTGCACAGCGCACTAAGCTCCAGAACGGCAGAGTCTGTCCGATTCAGGTTCTACCTCCAACAGACGCGTTGCTCTGGAACTCGCGGCTTCGGCGCGCTTGGCAGGTCGGCGGGTGCGGGATGCCCCGGGGCGTCCCGCCCGCTCTTCGACCCAATAGCAAGCTCCCTCATTTTCTCTCCTGGTAAATTTTTCCAGTTTTGATCAGATTTTTATTGCGGATTCTGCTGTGTAAGCTGTCTATCTAATTAAGTCTATTATTTATAATTGGTTAGTGTGACGTCCTTATGGTGATTAAGATGCTCTCATATTTGTGGATCACTGTGCAAAGGAAAGATTAAAACTTCTGCAAGGAGGATGATAATTGTGAAGATAGTTGCAATCCTTTGTTCATTTATTTTGGCTTTATGTTCATTCGCATTTTCTACCCCGATGCCCAGCCCTTGCGCGTCCGGGACTCTCAGCGCCTATGAGAGCCTTGGAGCTACGGGTTGCACAGAGGGTAATTTTTTATTTTCTGATTTTACCTTTGGCGCAAGCGCCGCTGGCACTGGATCGATCTTGCCGGTGGACACCGGCATCACTGTGACACCGCAAAGCACAGCAAGTAATGCCGGCTTTCTTTTCGACGCTGCGCTTTCCCCGGCCGCTGGTCAGTCACAAGACGTTACAATCGATTACGTCGTGCAGGCCTGGACCGGGGGCAACATCATTACCGATAGTGCGCTGTCAGTCGAAGCATCCGGAAGCGCCTCTACAAACATGACCGAATGTTTGGGAGGACTGCTCCCCGCTTGCAGTGGCGGCAAAGCTGTCGGGCTGACGGCGAATCCTAATCAATTAGCTGATTTGAATACCTTTGCGGGTGTTTCTACGGTGAGCGCGGGAACGGACATCAGCGCCTCCAACGGCGGAAACATCTCTGGAGAACTGGTCCAGTTTTCTACCGGAGACGGAGACCCCGGCGGCAACAGTATGGCGCCGGAGCCTGCATCATTGCTTCTCTTTGGAACGGGCGTGCTCGGACTGGCGCTCCTGCTGCGCAAGAAGAAGGTTCGTCTGCCTTTTTAACTTGAAAGCACATTCATCCTAAAAGCCCCGCTGGTCACCTTGGAGAAGGCCAGCGGGGCTTTTTTATTTTGTTTGGTCTATGTGGGGAGGCTTAAGTGTACAAGCCACCTTGACGGCAAACTGGTTCTCGGCGGTCCCAACGACAGCCCGCAGAGTTTTAAAAGCCAAACTCTGCGCTACTTTCCTGTAGCGGCGTCGTCCTAGCCGCCGGTCTTTGCTAAATAAAAAGCGGCGGCGGAAGCCTCTGAGGGGCCGCAGCCACAACTGCGCATCACTAAATTGGTAAAGGGAAAGGCAGATGCTGTATGATGGCTTGATCTAAAACCATCATCGGAGCGGAAGACAGACTTATGGCTGCGCAGGCTAAAAAGGCAAATTTTGATCGATTCGGCACAAAAGAAGTCGAGGTCGGCGTGGTTGGGCTTGGCTACGTGGGCCTGCCTCTAGCCTTGCTTTTCGCGCGGAGAGGCTTCAAAACCACAGGTTTTGACGTAGACGGGGCGAAAATCGAGCGGCTGGAGGCGGGCGAAACTTACATCAAGCATATCACCACTGCTTCCATCGCCGAACAGCGGAAGGATAACCGCTTCCGTGCCACCTCGGATTTTAGAGAGCTTACGGCGATGGACGCGATTATTATCTGCGTGCCCACGCCGCTCGACGAGCATCGCGAGCCCGATCTTACCGCCGTCCGCGATACCACGGAGACTATTCGACAGCACTTACGCGCTGGTCAATTGGTGGTGCTCGAAAGCACCACTTATCCAGGCACTACGGACGACGAGGTGCTGCCCATTCTGGAACAATCCGGACTGCGCTGCCCGGTCGAAGCTTACCGGGTGGACGGAACTAAATCTATTGATTCTAAAGGACAACATTGCGATTTCCTTTTAGCTTTTTCCCCAGAGCGCGAAGACCCCGGCAATCGCAATTTTGAGACGCATCAGATTCCAAAAGTAGTGGGCGGGGTCAATGGGGCAAGCGCCCGCGCCGCCCATGCGCTTTACGGCCAGGTTTTTGAGCGCGCCGTGTTGGTAAGCTCTTCGCGGGCGGCGGAGATGACTAAAATCCTGGAAAACACCTACCGCTGCGTCAACATCGCCTTGGTCAATGAGTTAAAGCTGCTTTCTGAGCGCATGGGCATCGACATCTGGGAAGTGATTGAGGCTGCGAAGACTAAACCTTTTGGATTCAATGCCTTCTACCCAGGCCCCGGACTCGGCGGCCACTGTATTCCGATTGACCCCTTTTATCTCACCTGGAAGGCGCGCGAATACGATTTTCCCACTCGTTTTATTGAACTGGCGGGTGAAATTAACGCTTCCATGCCGGAGCACGTGGTCACTTCGCTGGCCAGAGCGCTTGACCAGCGGAAACAGTGCCTGAACGGCGCCGCGGTGCTGGTCCTGGGGGTTTCGTACAAGAAGGATATCGACGACCTGCGCGAATCGCCCTCGCTGCGGATCATTAAGCTGTTGCGCGAGCGGGGCGCCCAAGTAGATTACCATGACCCCTATTTCCCGCGTCTGCACAAGATGCGGCACTATGATTTCGAGGATATGGTCTCCGTGGAGCTTACGGCCGAGTCGCTGAGCCGGTTCACTGCGGTGGTGATTTCAACCGATCATTCGGCCTATGATTATCCCTTTATCGTGCGCTCCTCGCGGCTGGTGATTGACACCCGCAATGCAACACATCAAGTGAAGGAAAACCTGGAGAAGATTGTGCACTGTTAAGGGGTTTTGTTGTAGCGGCGGCCTCTGGCCACCGGAACGATTGAATAATCCCGCCGCTATAGCCCTGTTTTTGACAGCAACTTTCCGGCCCGTGGCGTGTTTATTAAAGTGTGGCAACGATGGCGATTGATTCCGACCTGGAGTTGATGCTGCGGGTCAGGAGCGGAGACGCGGAATCGTTCGAGATCCTGCTCAGCCGCTACCGTCTTCCTTTGGTGAGCTTCTTTGTCCGCATGGTGCGCGACCGCGCGCTCGCCGAGGATTTGGCGCAGGAGGTCTTTCTTCGCGTTTACCAAGCCCGCCAGCGATATCAGCCCGAAGCCCGTTTTACCACATGGCTTTACCGTATTGCCACCAATCTAGCTTTGAACGCCATCCGGGACCGCAAGTTGGGGGATGCGCCAGCCGTGGATGACGACGAAGACGGCGCGCCGCGCGTGGCCCGTGTTGTGGATACGCGGGCAACGGTGGAGGAGCAACTGATGCAGGCGGATCGGGAGCGGCTGATCCGCCAGGCGGTCGAGTGTTTGCCGGAGAAGCAACGCGCCGCCGTTATTTTGCATAAATACCAAGAGGTAGACTACCGCCAGATTTCCTCGGTGCTGGGGCTGAGCGAGAGCGCGGTGAAGTCCCTGCTTTTCCGGGCCTATGGGAACCTCAGAGTGCGGCTGGAGCCTTTGCTTCAGGAGGGCAAAATATGAAAACGCCCAAGACTTGCGTTGAAAAAGAACAGATTTTTGCTTACGTCAGTCACATGCTTCAGGAGGGCGAAGCCGGGCGCGTGGAAGCGCATCTGGCGTTTTGCGCTGAATGCCATAAGATTGCAGATGGATTCCAGAGGCTTGATTCGGTGCTCGGCGAATGGAAGCCGGCAGAGCCTTCGCCCTGGTTTGATGCTCGCGCCCGCGCCCGGATTGTGGCTGAGGCCCGGTCCCGGAGTTTCTTTGCGCGTTTGAGCTGGAGGGCGTGGTCCGGCGTGGCTGCGGTGGCGGTGCTGGCGATTGCGGTGAGTGTCGCTACGCTTCGCCCGCCTCGCAGGGCCCACGGTGTTCCCATGACGGAGACGGCAGCGGTGACACCCGTGGTGAAGCCGTCCGCAGCTCCTGCCACAACTCATCCGGCAGCCGCCGAAACCGCCGAAGCGGATGGGAAAAACGTTCAAGCGGGTGAGGCAACAACGGTGGCTCAATCACAGCCGGCGACTCAGGAAATTGATCTTTATAAAAACCTGAACGTCCTCGAAAACTACGATATGCTGGCCAATTTCGATGTGCTTTCAGAATTACCTCAGGCAGGCAGCAGCACAAGCGACTAAGAGAAGCCGCGCAGCTTTCCCCATAGCGGGGATGGCGGCGCTCGCTTTGCTGTTGCTCGCCTCTTCCGGAACCGCATGGGCGCGGCGCTTTCAGGCGCGGCCTCCGCGAGTCCCTAAGCCGCCCCGCCAGCAACAGGCATTGCGGCAAAAACGCATCCAGCAGGATACGCACAAGCACGCGCCCGGATTCTTCCGCGATCTGCGGGAATTGCCGCCCCAGCAGCAGGATAAGATCCTGCGCAACGACTCCCAGTTTCATAATCTGCCGACTTGGCGTCGCCAGCAAATCCGCCAAAATCTTCAGCGCTGGAACAACCTGACGCCCCATCAGAAGCAGGTGATGCGGCAGCGCGAAGAAATCGTGCAGAGCTTGCCGCCCGAAAAACGCCGTCAACTGAGCGCCGTTTTCCCGGAATACCGAAAGCTAGGCCCGGCCAAACAGCAGCAAGTGATGAGCGCCTTCGAGCGGATGCGCAATATGCCCCCCGGCCGGCGCCAGCAATTCCTCAACAGTCCGCAATTTCAGCAACGGTTTAATCCGCGCCAGCGGGATGTGCTGCGCGGGCTTAACAACCTGCTGCCACAGTAAAAGCAAGAGATAAGAGACAAGCGGCGAGAGACGTAAGACACGGGTTCTTACTTGTCTCTTGCCCCTCGACTCTCGCCCTCGGTTGACCTATCGGTCTGGACAAGATAACTTTGTGAGCGGAATCAATTTCATCCACGAGGAGAAAATTCATGGCTCGCATTGCACGAGAGGTTGTTCAAAAGGCGGGGATAGACATTAACAAGTTGCTGGATATGTTGATTCGCAACGCTTCCGCCGAACTCACCACTTTTTACTATTACACCATTCTTCGGGTCAATTTAATCGGGTTAGATGGCGAGGGCTTAAAGGAAATTACCGAGGATGCGCGCATCGAAGACCGCAATCATTTTGAGGTTCTTGTGCCCAGGATTTATGAGCTGGGCGGCGAACTGCCCGACAATATGAACGCTTTCCACGACCTATCCGCCTGCCCGCCCGCTCATTTGCCCAAGGACCCGCGAGATGTTAACGCCATGCTTCAGGTTCTGGTGAGCGCCGAACGGTGTGCAATCGCGGGCTATACCGCGATCTGCAACTATACCTTCGGAAAAGATCACCGGACGTATGATCTGTCGCTGGGCATCCTGCACGAGGAAATTGAGCACGAGGCGTGGTTCTCGGAATTCCTGGGCGAAGGGCCTTCCGGCCATTTTCGCCGCTCGGGCACCGGCTCCGAGCGCAACTCGCCGTACACCTCTAAGTTCATGCCTCATTGAGTAGTTTGGGCAGGAGGTAACGAAAGGGCACAAGTCCGCGAAGTATTCCCTAACATAGCAGTCGGCGCACCCATTGCGTTCTTGCGATGGGTGCGCGCACGGTAAGAAGCTCAAGCCGCGCAGACGCAAACCGCGCCATGTGCGCCCACCCGGCGGTCAATCGGTTTGTGATTGACCGTGGGGCATTCTCTCCACATGAAAAACCCACGGTCAGGAAAGTACTGACCGTGGCTACCGCCGAGTTTTATCCAAGCGAGTCCCAGCGGCTGGGCCGCGAAAAGCAAGTGTCCCATAGCGAGACGATCATACCGATCACCACGAAAGGTACGAATGCAGCCAGGCACGCGGCGTCAATAAGCCCTGGGTGCCGTTCGAGAAAAGGTTCAATGCTGGCTGTTCGGCGAGATGGACTGAGTGGCCCAAACTTGGTGATTACGCTGCTATTATTCATGTTTCCCCCTATCGAGATTGAGAAAGGTTCCCAATCTCGATTCCCTAAAAAACCACAATTTCATTCTCATTGTCAATTCTTGCTGGGTTGCTATTATTCATGTTTCCATTCATTCCGGCTGAAAAAATCGCCCGATATAGATTCCATCGAGAGATTCCGACATTATCTTTAATCATTGTTTTGTGAAGCCGTGGCGCGAATCCAGCTTTCGATGGCGGACAACCATCGCATCCGCAAAATCTTTCCACATCTCGCACCCAATTTTGTGAAATTTCGCAAATGCCTACATCCGGTATTACAATTTACCGGGGCCTAATTCAAACCGATGCAAGAACGACGGCAGGAACATGGGGCGGCGGTTCGGGCAAAGGTGAGCATCCCTTTGGAGGCGCTCGCTCGCGCAGTGGGCAAGGAGAGTCTGCTCTCCCAGCCGGAAGACCTGATGCTTTATGAATACGATGGCCTTTCGTCGCAGGCTCTGCCGGACGCAGTGGTGTTTCCAGCGAGCACTGCTGAAGTCGCGGCCGTGGTGAAGCTCGCGGCGCAATACGAAATCCCCGTGGTGGCGCGTGGGGCGGGCACGGGATTAAGTGGCGGGGCCGTCGTCAAAGAGGGTGGCATTGTGGTGAGTCTCGCGCGCATGAAGAAGATTCTCGAAATCGACCCGGAGAATCAGCGGGCGCGAGCGCAGCCGGGCGTGGTGAATCTTGATCTATCGCTCGCGGCGTCCGAATACGGCTACTACTACGCGCCCGACCCATCCAGCCAAAAGGCCTGCACGCTGGGCGGGAACGTAGCGGAGAATTCCGGCGGCCCGCACACGCTTGCTTATGGCGTAACCACGAATCATGTGCTTGGCCTCGAGATGGTGCTGCCCGACGGCTCCATTGTGCGCGCCGGCGGAATCTGCCGGGAGACGCCCGGCTACGACGTGCGCGGGCTGATGATTGGTTCGGAGGGGACATTTGGCATTGTTACGGAAATTATCGTGCGCCTTTGCCGCAAACCCGAAGCGGTGAAAACGCTGCTTGCGGTCTACGACCGGTGCGCCGACGCGACGCAAACCGTGGCTGCGATTACGGCGCGGGGAGTGACGCCGGCGGCGCTTGAAATGATGGATGGACTCATGCTCCGTGCCCTGGAGGACGCTACGCACGCCGGCTTTCCGGTGGATGCCGCTGCCGTCCTGCTGATTGAAATCGAAGGGTTGCGCGAGGCGGTGGAAGAAGAAGCGAACGGGATTGAATCTGTCTGCCGCGAAAACCACGCGCGCGAGGTCCGCCTGGCGAAGACGGCGCAGGAACGGGAGCTCCTCTGGCGCGGACGCAAGAACGCTTTCGGCGCCATCGGACGCATGAGCCCCAGCTTCTACGTGCAGGATGGCGTGATCCCGCGCACCCGGCTGCCAGAGATGATGGAATACATGGAACAGGTGCAGAAGAGGCACGGCTTGCGGATCGCCAACATTTTCCACGCCGGGGACGGTAATCTGCATCCTCTCATTTTGTATGACCTGCGAGACGCGGAGGAGACGCGGCGGGTGATGCGTGCGGCTCAGGAGATTATGACCAAATGCGCCGAACTGGGCGGCTCGATTACCGGCGAGCACGGCGTGGGCCTCGAAAAGAATGAGTTGATGCCGCTGCTTTTTTCCGAAGATGATCTCGCCGTGATGCGCGGCATCAAGCAAGTGTTTAACCCCCGCGGGACGTTTAACCCTGGCAAGGTGCTGCCCACGGGCAAGATGTGCGGTGAATTGCGAGTGCAGCCAGTGGGAGCGTGATAGAACTGCCGGGCGGGGCGCGCGGGTCTAGCCTGTAGTTAAAGGGTCATTCCTCGCTGCGAGGGAGATGCTGCGGGGCGCCGCTACAAGGCGCAGAGGCGAAGTTATGAGTCACGTGTCATTGCACGGACTTTCGGTCATCGTCAGCGAAGACAACTGCCTGACCGATGCTGCGACCCTCACGGCGTTCTCGGTGGACGGCCTGGTTCCGCAATGCGCCGTCTTCCCCCGTTCCGAAGACGAAGTGGCGCGCGTGCTGAAGCGCGCGGCGGAATGCGGCCTGGCCGTGATTCCTTGCCGCAACGCCACCAAGCTTGGCGTGGGCGGAATTCCACGCCGGTATGATGTGGCGCTCAGTCTGAAGAATCTCAGCGAGATCAGGCGATTCGAACCGGCGGATCTCACCGTCAGCGCCGGGCCGGGCATCGAGCTGGCGGACTTTCAGCGTCTTCTCCAGCCAGACCGCCTATGGCTGCCCCTCGATCCCCCAGGGGCGGGCAGGGCAACTCTGGGCGGCATTGTGGCGGCGAATGCGTCGGGGCCGCTGCGGCTCAAATACGGCGCGCCGCGCGACTTCGTACTCGGCATGAGGGTTGCTACGCCCGACGGCAGGATCATTAAGACCGGTGGTCAGGTGGTGAAGAATGTCGCAGGCTATGACCTCTCGCGGTTGCTGACCGGCTCTTACGGCACGCTCGGCGTGATCGTGGAAATCAGCTTGAAGCTCTTCCCACTGTCCGCGGCGAGGGCGTCTTGGAAGGCGCGCGTGCCCGATCTCAATGTGGCGCACGAACTCCGCCGCAGGATTTTGCAGTCGCCGCTCGGCCCGTCGCGGATGGTGCTGCTCGATGGCGGGGCGGCGGCGTTTGCGCGCGGAAACGCGCCTGAAAGCTCTGATGGCGTAGAAGGCGGTTTTGAAATATGGATGGAGTTTAGCGGGTCCGATCGCGTGCTCGCGCGTTGCGCGCAAACGCTCGGCGAATTGGCTCAGGCTGCGGGTGTGGCCACCGAGGCGCTGGCGGAAGGCATTGCCAGCGCGGGCTGGGATCGCATCGCCGATGCCTCTTTTCTCCTTTCGGAGCACTGCGAAAATCTCATTGCCGTGAGAGTAACGCTGCCTATCGCTTCAAGCGAAGGCTTCGTAGAGTTGGTCACGGGTGAGGCAAAGAAGCACGGTATGCGCTCGGCGTGTTTTTGCCAGAACGGCGTGGGCATTGTTCGTGCGTGTCTGATGCCCAAGGATTTCGATCTTGGGCTTGCCACTGTGATCACAAGACTGCGCGCGCAGGCTGCCGAGCGCGGGGGCGCTTTAGTTATTGAAAGGTGTCCATCTGAAATGAAGAAGCACGTTGACGTTTGGGGGTCTGTAGGCAGCGATTTCACCCTTATGCACAAACTTAAGGAACTCTGGGACCCGAAGGGCACGCTTTCACCTGGGCGCTTTGTGGGTGGCCTGTGACTATGCGCAATACCATGTCCGAAATATCGACTCCCTCCGCTGGAAAAAGCAACTATGGTCCCGGCGAAGCGCCCGTCTGGGATGACTATTCGAAGTGTATTCACTGTGGCCTCTGCCTGAATAGCTGCCCAACCTATCGCGTGCTGGGCCAGGAGATGGATTCGCCGCGCGGACGAATCTATCAGATGATTCAAGTGGACCGGGGACGGCTGGAACTGGGTGAGAGCTTTGCGCGTCACATCAATCTCTGCCTGGATTGCCGCGCCTGCGAAACTGCGTGTCCATCGGGCGTTGAATACGGACGGCTGGTGGAGGCGGCGCGCGGTCAGATTGAGCGTTATTCGCAACGTTCGGTTTTGAGCGGCTTCTTGCGCGGCCTTTTCTTCCGCGGTTTGCTTCCGCACCCTGGGCGCTTGCGGGCCATGGGCTGGCTTTTGCGAGCCTATCAACGCTCTGGCGTGGAGAAGGCAATCCAAGCGGCTGGGCTGCTCAAAATCCTTCCCGGTAATTTGGGTCAGATTTCTCGGCT
Source organism: Terriglobia bacterium (assembly GCA_035945615.1). Taxonomy (GTDB): domain Bacteria; phylum Acidobacteriota; class Terriglobia; order UBA7540; family UBA7540; genus RH2-MAG17b. The sequence continues at coordinate 5,880 of DASZAA010000013.1, read as the reverse complement.
CTCACCGCGCATGGAAAAGCCATTTTTCTTCGATCGCATGGGGAGCGTGATTCCCGCTATTGGGCCGCGCCGCTATCGAGTGGCCCTCATTGCAGGCTGCATCGCTCAGGTCGCCTTTGCGCGCCTGAACGACGCCACGGCGCGCGTACTCGCCCGCAACGGTTGCGAAGTGACTATTCCTGCTGAGCAGGGTTGTTGCGGCGCGCTGCACGTCCACGCCGGTTTTCGGGATATGGCGCGCGCAATGGCCTTGAAGAACATCCGGGCGTTTGAGGCAGGGAAATACGACGCGATCATTACCAACGCGGCGGGGTGCGGTTCGGTTCTGAAGGAATATCCCGAGCTGTTTGAGCACGAGCAACGCGAGCATCTGGCGGCGGCAAAGGCGTTCAGCGCCAGCGTAAAAGACGTTACCGAGTTCTTGGCTGAGATTGGCGTGAACCGCGAGATGAAGCCGGTCCATCAGCGCGTGACTTATCAGGACCCGTGCCATCTTGGTCATGCGCAGCGCATCCGGTCTGCTCCGCGCGAATTGATCGCCGCAGTGCCTGGCCTCGAATTCGTCGAGCTAAAAGAAGCGGAGGTCTGCTGCGGCAGCGCGGGCATCTACAATGTAGTGCATAACGATCTTTCCATGCGCCTGCTCGACGTCAAAATGGAACGCGTAGACGAAACCCGCGCCGGGTTGATCCTCACCGCCAACCCTGGTTGTATGATCCAGTTGCGCGCCGGCGTCGCCGCCAGCGCCAACCCGCATCGCCGCGTGCTGCACGTGGTCGAATTGCTGGACGAAGCCTATGGCGGTTCCGCGGCATCCTTGGAATAAGCCATTTATCTTCTCTACATTGACGGCCGCGTAAGCAAGCCCTAAAATGGGTTTGAGACAGATCGCAGATGCCTGACCCTCGATATCATCGCGTCTCAAAGCCGGTCCCTCCGTTGCACCCGCCTAAAGTCCGCAGCCGCCGCCTGTTCGGTCAACTCGCCTTCGTCATTCTGGTGCTGCTTGCTATTGGAGTGGGCGCGCTCGCGGGGATGCTGTTTGTCTACTCGTCAAATCTGCCGCAAATCAGCGAGCTCTTCGATTACCGTCCTGACGTCATGACTTCGCTTTACGCGGATGACGGCAGCGTGATTGGCACGTTTGCGCTTCAGCATCGCGCGCTTGTGACCTATCAGCAGATTCCGCCGATGCTTCGCAACGCCATCATTTCTGAAGAAGACCGTCATTTTGAAAGCCACTTTGGAGTGGATGTGTTGCGCATTGTGCGGTCCGCAATCGTTGATATGGTGGAGTGGCGCAAGGTCGAAGGCGCGAGCACCTTAACCCAGCAATTAAGCCGGCGGCTTTTCCTGACTCCAGAGAAATCCTGGAAGCGGAAAATGCAGGAGGCGCTGCTGGCCATTCAGATCGAGCGCCATTTCACCAAAGCTCAAATCTTCACGCTCTATTGCAACGTCATGCCGTGGGGGGCAGGCAGTTTTGGCGCGGAGGCCGCGGCTGAGCGATATTTCGGCAAGCACCTGAACGAGATTACCTTGCCTGAGGCTGCTATGCTCGCGGGCATTCTTCGCAGCCCGGACAATTATTATTCGCCCATCCATCATCCCGCGCGCGCCCTTGCGCGCCGCAATGAAGTTTTGGCGGCTATGCTTGGCAACGGGAAGATCGGCGATGAGCAGTATCACGCGGCCATCCGGACGCCGCTCGGACTGCATGTGCAGAAATGGAACCGCGAAGTGGCGCCCTACTTTGTCGATTACGTCCGCACCACCCTGCTAAACAAATACAGCGCGGCCATGGTGAATACGGACGGGCTGCGCGTCAATACGTCGCTTGATCCCACGCTGCAAGCAATCGCGGTGAAGGCTTTGCGCGATGGGCTGCGGTCTTATGACAAGAGCCGCGGTTGGCGGGGCGCAGAAAAGAACATCTTCCGGCGGTCCGGGGAAGCGCAGAACGGCCAACCCGAAACACTTGAGACCTACCATGATCCGAGTTGGGATGCGCCGGTAGCGGAGGACAGCCGCGTTCGCGGGTTGGTGATGGCGGTAAAGTCCGATTATGCGCTGGTGAGATTTGGTGACCTCACGGCGCGCATAACGCCGGCGGACTACGCCTGGACTAAGCTTGCCACGCCTGCAGATGTCTTTCGCGTCGGGGACGTGGACCTGTTTCATATTACGTCGGTTGGGGAGCGCACCGTTCAGGCGACGCTGGATCAATACCCTGCGGTTCAGGGTGCGATCCTTGTGCTCGACAACAAGACCGGAGAAATCCGCGCGATGGTGGGCGGATACAATTATAACCGGAGCGAGTTCAACCGCGCCGCTCAAGCGGAGCGCCAGGTAGGTTCTTCCTTCAAAGTTTACGTGTATTCTGAGGCGTTGCTTGACGGCATGGGCCCATTTGACACGATCCTTGACGAGCCCGTGAGCTATGGGAACTGGTCGCCTCACAACTATGACGACCGTTTTGAGGGCCGCATCACGCTGCTGCACGCGCTGGCCGAATCACGCAACGTGCCCGCCGTCCGGCTGCTGTCCGAAGTGGGTATTGACAAGGTGATCCGGCTCTGCCGCGAGTTTGGGATTACATCGCGGCTGGTTCCTGACTTGCCTTTGGCGCTTGGTGCTTCATCGCTGACACTGCTGGAGCACACTTCTGCTTACTCGACGTTTCCAGACGACGGTCTGCACATCTCGCCGCGCGCCATCACGCGCGTCTCCGATTATGAAGGCCGTGTGATCGACGATTTCGCGCCGCAAATTACCGAAGTTCTTCCGGGCGGCGTATCCCGGTTGATGGTTTCCATGCTGCGTGAGGTGATTAATTCCGGTACGGCCGTGAAAGCAAAACCGCTGGCAGACCAATACCCGATTGCGGGCAAGACGGGCACGACGAATGATTTCTCCGACGCCTGGTTCATCGGCTTCTCTCCCTCAATGACGTGTGGCGTCTGGGTGGGGTACGATGATCATCACACGCTCGGCAAGGGCGAAGAAGGGTCGCACGTGGCTCTGCCCATCTGGATGGACTTCATGAGCCAGGCTCTCAAAAAGCAACCGGCGCAGCAGTTCCCTGACTCGCCGCTCCTGACCAATCCCATTCAAGTGAAGCAGATCCTGGCGAGCGCCGGGCCGGGCAACATCTATCAGGCAAATCCGACGTTGGAGCCAACTCCCGCAGGCGCTCCGAGCGCGGCGGTGATCACCCCATCTTCATCACGAAGCACAATAGCTTCCGGCGCGGCGCAATGACAGGGTAAGCGCCCGGCAGAGCCGGGAGACTTGCGTCTGTAGCGGCGGCATCTTGCCGCCGTTCTCCAAAGGCGTTTCACGCCGGGCGCGCGCGCGAGGAGCCGAAATCCAATGTTTCCGTTTCAAGGCGTCGACTTTCTGCAAGTGGATTCGCTCCTAAGCGATGAGGAAAAGCTCGTCCGGCAGACAGTACGCGAATTTGCGAACCGCGAGGTGATGCCTCATATCGAGGAGTGGAGCCGCGAGGCCAAGTTTCCCGCCCATCTGATTGGGCCGATGGCGGAGCTCGGCCTCTTTGGCGCCAACCTCGAGGGCTACGGCTGCGCGGGCATGTCGAACGTGCAGTATGGTCTGGTCATGCAGGAGCTTGAGCGGGCCGACAGCGGGCTGCGAAGTTTCGTCTCCGTTCAGGGCGCTCTGGTGATGTACCCGATTCATACTTACGGCAGCGAAGAGCAGAAACAGCGATGGCTGCCCGTATTGCAGCAAGGCAAGGTTGTAGGATGTTTCGGGCTAACCGAGCCAGACTTCGGCTCGAATCCCGGCGGGATGCGCGCGCGCGCCGTGAAGGACGGCGACGACTATGTTCTTAACGGCGAGAAGGCCTGGATCACTTCCGGATCGCTTGCTGGCGTTGCGCTCATCTGGGCAAAGACCGCAGAAGGCATTCGCGGGTTTCTGGTAGAGCAGGGAACGCCGGGCTTCAGCGCGCGCGACATCAAAGGAAAATGGTCGCTGCGCGCTTCAGTGACCAGCATCCTGACGCTTGATGGCGTCCGCGTGCCGGCTCGCAACATGCTGCCGCGCGCGCAGGGTTTAAGTGCTCCGCTCAGTTGCTTGACGCAGGCGCGCTATGGAATCGGATGGGGCGCGATTGGCGCCGCGATGGCTTGCTACAACGAGGCGCTTGAATACGCGAAGACGCGCACCCAGTTTGGTGGAAAACCCATCGCGAGCCATCAGCTTATTCAGGAAAAGCTGGTGGAAATGATCAGTGGGATTAGCCAGGCTCAGCTTCTGGCGTTGCACGTGGGCCGGTTGAAAGACAAAGGCCGCGCCGACTTCGCTCACGTTTCCATGCTGAAGCGCAATAACGTCAGGATGGCGCTCGAAGCGGCGCGCAACGCCCGGGACATCCTCGGGGCAAACGGCATAGCGGATGAGTATTGCGTCTTCCGGCACATGGCGAACCTCGAATCGGTTTTCACCTATGAGGGCACGCACAACATTCACACGCTGCTGATTGGTGAGCGGATTACCGGCCTGGCAGCGTTTGAGCCGTGACCGCGCCAGCCGCATGAATGCTGGCATACTCCCGCCCTTTCGGCGCGAAGTAGCCAGGCCGCGTGCGGACCACCAAATGTTTATGCGAGTTGGGCATGAATGCCTCCACTCGCACCTGCCGGAAGCTTCCGTCTCTTGCGGTATTGGTGGGGTAATAAGCGAGGGTGTATTGGTCGCGGATTTCGTGCGCGATGTGCTGGCAAACGTCGTCCACTTCGTTGAGCGATTTGGGAAAGTACGATTTACCGCCCGTTGCTTCCGCCAAGTCCTTCAGCACCTTGGCCGCGTGACGGTCGCCGCCGCTGTGGATGTGAAATAGCCCGCCTGAGCTCTCGTCGTCTCCACCCAGCAAACCGACGGTATAAATCTCGGCGTTCGATTTCTGCGCAAACTGGACAAGTTGAGTGAAGGTATAGCGGCTGGAGTTGTCATCGCCGTCGGTAATTACCAGCAGAACCTTCTTGTCGCGGTTTCCCAGCTTCAAATGGTCAAGCGAGGCGACAACCGCGTCGTAGAGCGCCGTGCCCCCGCGCGAGTCAATCTTGTCCAAGGCCGATTCGAGTTGCTGCATGTTGGCAGCGAAGTTGCCCGGCGTATCGACGTAATAGACGTCGTTAAAGTTTACGACAAAGACCTGGTCGTTTGGGTTTGAGGTTTTGACGAAGGTGAGCGCCGCGGCGTCGACGGAGGGCCGCTTAGGTCTCATGCTGCCGCTGTCGTCAATGATGATGCCCATCGTCACAGGGACATCGGCGTGCGAAAACACGGCGAGCTTCTGCTCCACGCCGTCTTCATATACGCGAAAGCTGGGCTCGCCGAGATCATCGATCATCTGGCCTTTGTTGTTATAGACCGTGGCGTGCAGCACCACCAGGTTGGTTGTGGTGTGCAGAATGAACTGGCCGTTTTGCTTTTGCACCGCCGGAGGTTGGGGCTGAGCCGGCTGAGCCGGGTGAGCCTGTTGAGATTGTTGCGCTGGCTGAGTCTGCTGAGATTGCTGAGACGGAGTGGCCGCCTGCGCGCTGCACCGCAAAGGCGGCGCGGCCCAGACAAGGAGGGCGAATAGGACCAGTAGGATTGCTCCCGCCGCCGGTACGGCGGGAAGAGGAAAGAAAATTTTCTTACTGTGTCGGAGCATAGTATCCTGTGCGAGCATACACCTGCAGTGGCGGCAGTCCGCGGGGCGGATTTAATTTCACCTTAATCCTTCTCCACCTTCCATCGTTCACCAGATTCGACGGCTTGTAGCCAATCACGTATTGGTTGCGCAGCTCGATGGAAATTTTTTCCGCGATGTCGGGCAGTTCGTCCGCGTCTTCCACGCTGAACATGCGG
>DASZAA010000012.1:0-3258 GCA_035945615.1 Terriglobia bacterium | reverse complement strand
TTTTGACGGCTTCCGCATCCTCCAGCTTTCAGACTTGCACATTGGGCCGTTCATGACCGCGCGTGAGATTAGTAAGATTGTTGAGATTTCTAACCGCGCCAAGCCTGACCTCATCGCGCTTACCGGCGATTTCGTCACCTGGGACGCGCGCACGCAGTACGCCGTGGTTGAGGCGCTGGCGCCGCTTAAAGCGCCTTACGGCGTCTGGGGCTGCCTTGGCAATCATGAAATCTGGACTCACACGGAAGATTCCATCACCCGCCTATTCGCCGCGCGCGGTTTTCACATCCTGCGCCAGACGAGCGCCGTGATTCCCGAGGGCCGCGACTCCATCAACCTGGTCGGCGTTGATTACGAAACTGAAAACACCTTCGGTCATTTCCGGGCAGGATTTGTCCATAAGTATCTGGCGAGCGTTGAAGGGTTGCTGCTGCCTGGGATGGTGAATATTCTGATGAGCCATAATCCCAACACATTTGACCGCGCCGCTGAGCTGGGATTTGATCTCAGCCTTGCTGGGCACACGCACGGAGGCCAAGTGAACTTGGAATTCCTGCATGCCGATATCTCCCCTGCCCGCCTGGTGACGCGCTACGTCGAGGGCTGGTTCGGAAAACGCGGCAGCCAACTTTATGTGAATCGCGGCATCGGCACCATTGGCCTCCCGATGCGCATTGGCGCGCCGCCGGAAATTACCATCTATCATCTGGCTCGCGGGACCGCGTAGGGCATGCATTAGTTTTTGGTGCGGCGGCCCCTTACAGACTTCGGCCGCTGGGTTTGTAGCGCAGGATTCGTTTTTAACCCTGCGGCTAGTTCTATAGCGGTGGCGTCTCGCCGCCGGATTTTAATATTAAAGACCGGCGGCCAGAGGCCGCCGCTACAGCCAATGACCGTCGCTGACTTATGAAGCTCTGTGTAAAAAAGGGTGGCCATGAAAATCATTAGCGTCGGCGAAATTCTGTGGGACGTATTCGACCACGGGGAATACCTGGGCGGCGCGCCCTTCAATTTTGCCGTCCACGCGCAGCGCCTCGGGCACGATGTCTCCTTTGTCAGCGCCGTGGGCAACGACGAGCGCGGCAACAGGGCGCTGGCGCGCATCGCGGAACTGGGGCTTTCGCCCCGGTTCGTTCAATGTATTGACGGCCAGCCCACTGGAATTGCCTCGGTCAGTCTTGACGCGCTCGGCCAACCGCAATTCGTGATTCATCGCCCCGCCGCCTACGACTTTGTCTCGCTCGATGAATGCGCCGGCATCTCCTCGCCCGAAGCGGATTGGATTTACTTTGGCACTCTGCACCAGCAGAGCGCCAATGCCCGCGGCGTCTTGGACGCGCTGATCGAGGCGAATCCGCGCGCCCACAGGTTCTATGATGTGAACCTCCGGCCCAGCTCCTATGATGCCCCTCTTGTTCGTGACTTGCTAAAGCGGGCTTCCGTGGCAAAGCTCAACCATGAAGAAGCCGTCAGCGTAGCCGCGCTTCTCGGCCAAAAAACCGGGTCGATCGAGGGGTTCTGCCGGGACAACGCCAAGACGTTCGGATGGGAAGCCGTCGTGGTTACGCGCGGCGCCGAAGGATGCGTCCTTCTAATTAGCAAGGATTATGCCGAGGTTCCAGGCTACTCCATCCAGGTGGCCGACACTGTGGGGGCGGGCGACGGGTTTGCCGCCGCATTTCTCCACGGCCTGAGCCAAGGATGGCCAGCCGTAGAAATTGGCGACTTTGCCAATCGCGTGGCCGCCCTCATCGCCAGCCGGGCTGGCGGCGCCCCCGCCTGGAGCGTTGACGAAGCCTTGGCATTATCTGCGCCCTCAAGCCGTTCTTAGCCCGTAGCAAACCTGTAAAGTCTAATATGCAAAAAACCGTCTTGTTTATCCCGTATGTCTCAAAAGTCTCAAAGTGGCGTGCTAGGCTGGAGCTTGCCATCATGCTGCCCGTTGATCGCATTAGGGGGTCGGACCTTCAGGTCCGACAAGGCCTCGCCCACCAGGGAGCGCCTTCAGGCCCTGAAACTTCAGCGGCTGAAGCCGCATCCGACAGCGGGCAAATAATGGCGGATCTGAAGCTTTGCCCCTCACCCGGCTCGCTCCGCTCGCCACCCTCTCCCCGCTTGCGGGGAGAGGGTTGTGGAAAAATAAGGGATGTCCGCCCTCTCCTTGGTAGGGCGAGAGAAGGAAAGATAAGCAGGCTCGCCACCCTCTCCCCGCTTGCGGGGAGAGGGTGCCCGACGTAGGAGGGCGGGTGAGGGGTTTTTGCCTCAAGCATGATTTTTGCAGTGCGCGAAGCGAATGGCCAGGCCCCTTATAGGCGCTTTGCCCGCTGCTACAAAACCCGCTGGCCGGGCCAACAGGAGAACTCACAAACCATGCTCGTGTGCTATCCCCGAAGAACGCTAACAAAGTCGTCATCTGTCACCCTGAGCGGAGCAAGGGTCTCGGTATGTATTTATTCTCAAAGAAATATAGAGATGCTTCGCGGAGTTCACCCTGAGCGAAGCCGAAGGGCTCAGCATGACAATGAGCCGTTAGTGCGCATGAATTATTGCGGTAAGCCATTTGAACCAAAGCTGGTCAAAAGCGAAAATAGAGCGAATGCACAAAAAAAGCATCGTTTTACTTTTTTGCAAGCCCTTGAAATTAAAGGAATATTAGAAGAGCAAAGCGGAGCAAACCGGACGGAAAAGCGAGCAAAATCGATGCAATGGATTGAATGCAAAGGAATTACAATGATTTTTAGGGCAAACCGGAGCATTTGCAACAAAACAAAGGAGATGCAAGAGCCGGTCCGGTTCGTCTCCGGTTCGTAACAGCATTTTGGGGTCAAAAAACGGTGTTTTTCCGGTTCGTAACGCGGTTGTAGCGGCGGCCTCAGGCCGCCGGTCTTTACTATTAAAAGCCAGCGGCCCCTTATAGGCTTTGCCCGCCGCTACAACGGCTCGTCGTTAAAATAGGCGACAAACTCGCTGGGTTCTAAAAGCGAAATCCTGCGCTGCACATCTACCCAGGGTTGAAAGTAGGGGCAAAGGTAGGGCTTGACAGACGGGCGCGTCTAGTATAATTCTGCCGTCAGGAGTTGTGTTGCGAGACCGTCAGGAAGCGGGCTGAAATTCACTTAATTCACCACAGGAGAGAATCAATGCTGTTCGATGAAAAGCGTGAGCCGGATGACGAGTTCGAAGATTACAGCGAAGAGTTGTCTTCTGACTATAAGGAAGAGGAAGAAGACGAAGAGGTGAGCGGCGCTGACAGCGAAG
>DASZAA010000011.1:0-19564 GCA_035945615.1 Terriglobia bacterium | reverse complement strand
GTGATTCCGCCTTGTATTCCGCGCTAAAAACAAAAACGCCCGCTAACGTCTTTACCGTTAGCGGGCGTTTTGAAGATCGGCCTGTAAACGAGGCTTACAAGGCGGTTATCTCCGGGGAACAACGGCCGCAGACGGTCACACGACAACAACAACAGACCGCCAAGGCCAGCGTCTCAGAAACTGCGAAAACCGCATTGTTGATTTCTGGAGCCATCGTCTAAAGTCTTAATATATATTAAGACCGTGTAAAATACAAGTTATTTGAAACATCACTTCACCATGCGCCGTAAGGCTCTATGATATCATCCTGAGCCGGGTTCTATGGCCGAAAAAACCATTTCGCACTATCGCATTATGGAAAAGGTGGGTGGCGGCGGGATGGGCGTGGTCTACAAAGCCGAAGACACGCGCCTACATCGCCCGGTGGCGCTCAAATTCCTGCCTGAATCCGTCGCCGTGCCCGCAGAGGGCGGGAGCAGCGAAAGCCCCGCGCACAAGCGCGAAGCTCTCGAGCGGTTCCAGCGCGAGGCGCTTGCCATTGCCGCGCTCAACCACCCCAATATCTGCACGATTTATGACATTGGCGAGGACCAAGGACAACCCTACATCGTCATGGAGTTGCTCGAGGGCCAGACCCTGCGCGATCTGCTCGCCGGAACAGGGGCGCCCCATCGGACTGGAAGCGGCGGCGTGAAGCCGCCGATGCGAATCGAAACGCTTCTCGATCTCGCCATTCAAATCGCTGACGCGCTGGACGCGGCGCACGCCAAGAGCATCATTCATCGTGACATCAAGCCCGCGAACATTTTTGTCACTGCACGCGGCCAAGCGAAGGTGCTGGACTTCGGTTTGGCCAAGCTAACGGACTTTGGCGCGGACGCAACGCCCCAGGACTCGCCTACCGCGCCCACCGCAACGGGAAACCTTACAATTCCCGGCACCACGATGGGCACCGTTGCCTATATGTCGCCCGAGCAGGCTCGCAATGAACCGCTCGATGCGCGCACCGACCTCTTCAGTTTTGGCGCCGTGCTCTATGAGATGGCCGCGGGGCGGCAGGCGTTCGGCGGAAATACGACGGCTGTGATGTTTGCCGCCATTCTCACCCAAAATCCTCCGCCGCCACAGGAGATCAATCCCGCGCTCCCGCCCAAGCTGGTTGAGATCATCGGCAAGGCGCTCGAAAAGGACCGTGAAATCCGCTACCAAAGCGCCGCCGACATGCGCGCCGACCTGAAGCGGCTGAAACGCGATTCTGATTCCGGCCGCAGCAGCGCTGTCTTTGCCTCCGGCGTCATCACGGGGGTTTCCGGTGCGCACGCTCCCGCAGGCGCGGAACACAGAACTGCGGCTTCCTCCGGCCCCACGCCGTCAGCGCACGGCTCAGGGGAAATAATCAAACCGCCTGAGAATGCCTCTGTTCAATCGAACGCCTCAGTTTCGGGCCCAACAGAAGAAGCTAAAACGCCGTGGTGGTTGGAGGTAGCGCGCGAGCAAGCGAAAGCACGGAGTTCCGGCGCGTTGCCCTCCTGGCGCGCATACCGGACCATTTTCATCCTGGTCGGCATCGCTGTCGTAATCTTTCTGATCGTGCTATTTGCCGGTGGAGGGGGCGACGGAAGCCACACCACGCAGCAAACTCCCAATATTGCGCCACCGCAATCCATGCAGGTGACGCAGCTTACTCATTCAGGCCACGTGAGCGCGGTGTCCATTTCGCCAGACGGCAAATACGTGGCTTATACCATCAAGAACAATGGCGAGGCAAGCTTGTGGGTTGAGCAGGTTTCAACCCAAAGCGCCATTCAGGTCGAACCGCCCCCGCCTCATGGAGGATATGAGCATCTCAGCTTCTCGCCAGACGGCAGCTACATCTATTACGTTTCGTTTACAGGCGCAAGCGACCTCGGCACGCTGTTTCAAATACCCACGCTCGGCGGCCAGCCACGCCAAGTGGCGACCGGCGTCGATTCGGCGGCGGGGATTTCGCCGGACGGCAAGCAGGCGGCATTCATCAGCTACGCCAGTCTCAAACAAGGCGAGACCTCGCTCATCGTCGCTAATATTGACGGCGGCGGCCAGCGGGTGCTGGCTGTGCGCAAACTGCCCAATATTTTTGACACTCGCGGCCCGGCATGGTCGCCCGATGGCAAGGTGATTGCCACAGCGGTCGAAGACATGGGAAGTGGCAATCTCTATCACAGCATCGTCGCCATTCAAGTAGCCGACGGGCAGGAGATGCGCATCGGCGATGCGCAGTGGGGCTACGTTGGCCGCATGGCCTGGCTTGCCGACGACAATGCGCTGATTGTCTGCTCCAACTTAGCCTCAAGCAATAATAACAGTCAAATCTGGCAAATTTCATATCCTGGAGGCCAGGCGCGCCGGATTACCCATGACCTTAATAGTTACTTCGGCTTGGGCCTCACAGCTGACGGAACAACGCTGGTGACCATAAGCGGCAGCAGCCCGTCAAACCTTTGGGTTGCGCCAAAGGGCGGTTCTGATCTGACCCGCCAGATCTCGTTTGGCACGGGAGGAAACGATGGGCAGGCTGGCATTGCGTGGCTTTCTGCTAACAAGATCATTTATGCCGCGAATCCGGGAGGAAGTTCACAACTTTGGCTAATTGACACGTCGGGAGGCAATCCGCAAGAGTTGGCGAACCCGTCCAGCGACGACTTAGCGACTCCCTCGGTATGCGGAAACAACATTATCTATTCCGCCTTTTCGCAGGGGAAACTCAATATATGGAAGGCAAATTTGGACGGCAGCGGCGCCACTCCGCTAACCGATGGGAGCTCGGAGCTATCGCCGACTTGCTCGCCGGATGGCAAATGGATCGTCTTTGATTCCCTTCAATCCGGGCAGGTGACGCTGTGGAAAATGCCCACAGCGGGCGGAAAGCCCGCCGAGATCACAACCTACGGCTCGCAGATGGCCGCGATCTCTCCCGACAGCCGCTCAATCACTTCCCTCGATATCGCCGATTTGAAGAACCCGAAAATTGCCATCATTCCGATGAGCGGCGGCCAGCCGGTTAAGACGTTTCCTTATAATGCCGACCCGCCGAATGGGATCCCTTATCTACGCTGGAGTTCCGATGGGCAGTCGATTGATTACGTCGATGTTCATAAGGGCGTCTCCAACATCTGGGCGCAACCCATCGACGGCGGCCCGCCGCGACAAGTGACGCATTTTAACTCGGGCGCGATTTTCAATTTCGCCTGGTCGAAGAAAGGCGACCTTGCCCTCTCGCGCGGCACGCAAACGAGCGATGTCGTGCTGATTAAGAACTTCAGATGACTTCCGGCATTGACATCCTATCAATGCTGGGATGTGCTCATAACACACATGTATGTTTCTGTAGCGGCGGCCTCTGGCCGCCGGCCTTTACTGATTAAAACCGGCGGCCGGAGGCCGCCGCTACAATACAAAACGCCCTAATAATTCATGCCAACCCGCGCCAGGCTTCTCGCTGCCTTCTTATCTGTATTTATATTCTTAATCATCTTACACCTCCCCTTTCTCAGCCTTCCATATTACTGGGATGAGGCGGGCTACTATATCCCCGCCGCGCTCGATTTCATGCAGCACGGCTTGCTGATTCCCCATGCTACGCTGCCCACGGGCCACACACCGCTGGTAATGGTATACCTAGGCGCAGCCTGGCGGCTGTTTGGCTTTTCGGAAGTCGTCACCCGCGCCGCAATGATTCTGATCGCCGCTGCCACAGTGATTACGACTTACAAGTTTGGCCGACGCGTGGCGGGCAGGGAAGCCGGACTATGGGCCGCGGCGCTGCTCGCGGTCTCGCCGCTCTTTTTCGCCCAAAGCTCGCTGGTGTTTCTCGATCTCACAGCGACGCTCTTCACTACGTTGGCGCTGCTGTTTGCGCTCGATCGCCGCTGGGTGGCCTTTGCGCTCACGGCGTCGCTTGCGGTGCTGAGCAAGGAAACCGCGGTCGTGGTGCTCCCTGCGGTATGGGCCTTAATGCTGTTCCGCCGCCGGGAGCGCGAAATACACGCCTGGGTGTTCTCCATTGTTCCAATAGTCTTGCTTGCCGCATGGGCATTTTTCTACCACAGCCGGACGGGCTTTTGGACCGGCAACGCGGACTATCTGCAATACAATCTCTACTCCGCCTTCACCCCGCTTCATGTCGCCCGTGCCTTTTTTGCCCGGTTTGCGGAGATATTTGCGCAAGGCTTCAACTGGCTCGTGGTGGCCGCTGCGGTAACGGGAATCTGGTGGATGCGAAAGCGGACGCCAGGCGCTCCGCCGGATAGCGCGGACATAGCGCGCGAAGATCGGATTTTTGGCGATTTCAAGTTTCTCACTTTGGCGTTGATTGCGGTCTACATTCTGATGCTGAGCGTGGTAGGCGGAGCCATCCTGCCGCGCTACATGCTTCCCGTATTTCCCGCGTCGTACGTGCTTGCAGTGGCGTTCATTTTTCTGCTTCCAAAGTCCGCGGCGCGGGTCGTCTGCTGCGGTGCGGCGGCCTGCTTTGTGGCGGCGTGGTTCATCAACCCGCCCTACCCGTTTCCTTACGAAGATAATCTTTCGTATGCCACCTTCATTCACCTGCATGAGCAAGCCGCCGGCTATCTAGAGTCGCTGCCGGGCGCTCCGGTGATCCTTACCGCGTGGCCTGCCACTGACGAGTTGCGGCAACCCGCGCTTGGCTATGTCCACCGTCCGCTGCGCGTTACCCAGGTTGACGATTTCACACCGGCGTGTTTCGCGCGTGTTCCGCGTTTTGACGTGCTCTACCTTTACTCGCGCAAATGGGATCCGCTAGATAACTGGCTTACGAGTTTGCGGCCGCTGCGCGCCATCAGCCGGCAATTCTATGATTATCAGCCTGCGGCGCGGCCCAGGGAACTCGCCGCGCGTTTCCACCTGCGGCTCATTAAGGAATTGGATAGCAAGGGTCAATGGGTGAAGATTTACCAGCGTCCATGATGTCCGGCCCGCATAAATCTGCGAATTCGCTTTAGGAGAGCTTTGTGTTCTCGCGCCGTTTCGGTAGGTTTTTGCTTCGCAGTCCACAGCGGGTGTTTATGCTAAACTCTCTTCGTAATTGAGGGTGTATGGCGCGGGGGTGGCGGAACTGGTAGACGCAAGGGACTTAAAATCCCTCGGCCCGCAAGGGCTGTGCGGGTTCGATTCCCGCCCTCCGCACCAATCGTTTCCAGATGTGGCCCCGTAGGTCGGCGGCGTCTGATTTTGTAGCGGCGGGCAAAGCCTGTGGGGACCGCCGGTCTTTACTATTAGAATCCCGCGGCCAGAGGCCGCGGCTACAGTTGCGTACTCCGCCGTTCGCCGAAATCCCTCCTTGCAGCAAGTCAATGAGTGGCGCCGGAGAGACCAGTTGGCACTCGCTTTTGCTCCAGCCACCAGGCTATTACGGCGAAAGCGCAATAGAGGACGAGCGCAGTGATTACAGCTACCTTAGTTGATGAAGTATGCGGGCCAAAAAACAGAAGAGCCTGGACACCAAGCATGATAAGTCCAAAGATCAGCATTCCATAACGGCCTCCGGGCGACACCGGCTTTGTGGCCTTCCAATAGAAATATATCCCGGCAAAAAGAACAGCAGCTTCGAGCACAAATGCGAACGCGGGGTAATTCCAAAGTCCAAGACCGATTTTGGCAGAGTTGTCGTATAACGGCATATCAGGCCGATGCACGAGCACGTCAAGCACCCAGTGGGAGAGTACCGTTCCGCCAACCAGAGCTGCACCAGCCCAGCCATCGGCTTTGCGAAACAGGTAATAAACAATTCCCGCACCCACGGACCAGAGCAACGCCCCGTCCAGGCTGTGAGTGTAAGGCATGTAGTAGAGATCTAGCGGGTTGGTAGCCGTGAAGCCAGGAACGATGCGGAACCTTTCTATCCCGGCGAGAACAAAGATATCCCAAAACACATCGAGCAACTGGGCGGCAGCGAAAAGAATCCACAGCGGAACAGATGGCTTGACCGCCTTCGCTGCGAAGCCAGGCCCGAAGTGTCCAACGAACATCGCAAGTCTCCCCCCTCAGTATAAATGAGTTGGATGATTGTTTTTGCGCGGTGATTGAAGAAGTAGAGAGGTGGTAACCACGGTCAATCGCGTTTTGATTGACCGTGGCTTGTCAACATAACGAAATACCTGGTGGTGTTTTAATCCAACGGAACTTCCCCTGGCTCTGCCGGGGGATTATTTAGTTCCGTGAGATGCTGCTGTGAGGGTCAATAACGAACTTCTTCGCTGCTCCCTTGTCGAAGTCCTTATATCCCTCTGGGCCATCGTCAAGCTTGATGACCTGGACGTTGACCGCCTTGGCGATTTTGATTTTATCGTACAGAATCGCCATCATCAGGGCCCTGTTGTACTTCATCACTGGACACTGGCCGGTCATAAAGTGCAGGGATTTGGCCCAGCCTAGGCCAATGCGAATGCTTAGATTCCCCGTTTTTGCGTTCTCATCAACGCCGCCTGGATCGTCCGTGACGTAGAGTCCCGGAATTCCAACGCCGCCCGCCGCACGGGTAACTTGCATCAGGGAGTTCAGGACCGTCGCCGGGGCTTCCTTCGAAGAATGTGCCCCGTGCCCGCGGGCCTCGAAGCCCACGCAATCCACGGCGCAATCGACTTCCGGCACTTTCAGGATCTGTTCGATCTGCTCGCTGAGGCTGGCTGCCTTCCGCAGGTCTACCGTCTCACAGCCAAAGCTTTTCGCCTGAGCGAGGCGGTCAGGAATCATGTCGCCCACAATCACGCACGAGGCGCCCAGCAAGTGGCACGCAGCAGCGCAGGCGAGGCCGACCGGCCCCGCGCCCGCCACATAGACCGTGGAGCCCGTCGTAACTCCGGCGGTGACGGCGCCGTGGTAGCCCGTCGGCAAGATGTCCGAAAGACACGTGAGGTCACGAATTTTTTCCATAGCTTGCGCCTTGTCGGGAAACTTCAGCAGGTTGAAGTCTGCATAAGGAACCATCACGTATTCCGCCTGGCCTCCAACCCAACCGCCCATATCGACATAGCCGTATGCCGCGCCCGGACGTGATGGATTCACATTCAGGCAGACGCCGGTGTGGCCCTCTTTGCAATTGCGGCACCGCCCGCAGGCGATATTGAACGGCACGGACACCAAGTCGCCGACCTTAATGAATTCCACATCCCGCCCTTTCTCAATCACTTCCCCCGTAATTTCATGGCCCAGGATCAGGCCCTTGGGCGCCGTTGTACGGCCCCGAACCATGTGCTGGTCACTTCCACAAATGTTGGTGGATACAATCTTCAGAATCACACCGTGTTCGCACTTACGGTCGCCGAGAGCGAGCTTGGGGTAGTCAATGCTCTTCACTTCTACCACTCCCGTCCCCATGTACGCCAAACCACGATTGCCTGCCATAATTTAACCTCCTAATTGGATTCAAGGGAAAGTCGGCCGAACCCCTGCGATTGGGTTGGTCAGGGATATTTTGCGAGTGTCATAGCCTTGTCGTCATCAGAATGCGGCAGCCCCTGCTTCCGCTACAGCATGGTCCTGCTCGCCTGAACCGCCACTGACGCCAATCGCACCCACCACTTTGCCGTCGCGCTTCAAAGGAATGCCGCCAGCAAAGATCATAATCTTCCCATTGTTGGAAGCGTGAATGCCAAAGAACTGGCCTCCGGATTGGCTATGCGCCGCCAAGTCTTTAGTGGCGATATCAAAGGCACGGGATGTGTAGGCCTTTTTGATCGAGATATCAACGCTGCCGATCCAGGCTCCATCCATACGGACGTGAGCGACCAGGTTGCCGCCGCCATCAGCGACCGCAATGTTCATGGGCTGACCAATTTCGGCAGCCTTCTTCTCAGCGGCCGCAATCACTCTGCGCGCATCCGTCAAACTCACCATAGGATTTCCTCCGCCTTGTTGAGCAACTTGGTGGACACCGGAGACTTCATGCCTTGGTTTCTCAAGTTTTCACAACAATTTGTATGCTGGAACCTTTGGAGTCTATCACTCTCATCTCGTCTCACCAACACCTATTTTTTCGCTGCCAAGCTGACAAGCCTTCGCGGTCGCGCTACAAAGCCAGAAGGCTGCGAGCGGTGGTTTCTAGCACCCAGAATCTGGACTTGTCCGCGCACCCTGACTGCTACCTGCCTTCCGGCAGGTAAAGCAGCCAGGCTTTGCGGGCGTCATTAATTTCCGTCGGGGTCAGAGCCCATAGGCAGCTCTGGTAACACCTGGGTATGCTCGATTTGGACGGACTGGAGGCTCTCGGGGTTGAGACCCAAAGCCTCAAGGATCGTTGGAGCCACCTGTTCGGTCTCAACTGAGCTCGTCACCGTTTTCTGGGCGAAGTTGGGATTCGACAGCAGCATCATGACGTTCGTATCGTCATGCGCAAAGCCGCCGTGTTCAGCGAGCTTCTTAGTGCTTCCCGAATATGTGACCCCAACGTTCGGCGTCACAAGGATGTCGGGCGTTCGCGGATCGCCATTCGGGGGAAGCCCCGGCGCGTTAAAAAGCTGAGTAATCGCCGGGCCCCAGAAAATCTGCCCGATTGCCGCGATATTGTTGTTTGCTGGCGAGTCGGCCTCGAGTGCCGCCACCGCGCTTGCGGTCTGGCTCGAGTTGGAGAGCCAGATCAGCGAAACGTCGTCCTCGGTAGGTCCAATACCGTTCGCGTTGTTTGGAGACTCAGAAAATGGCAGCAAGCCCGCAAGAATTGTGGCCGGGGACGTTGTCACAGGACCAGAGGAGGTGATGCCCGTATAGCGCACGGAATCAACGGGGCTCTGGCCATGCTTCGCAGTAATGATGATCAGTGTATCCTGGTAGACGCCCTGGCTCTTGAGCGCGGCCACCATTTTACCAATCGCAGTGTCCACAAACTCGATTTCGCCGAGCAGAGGCTCCGTCGGAGTGCCTAGCGCGTCCTGGTAGCCTCCTGTGAGGCCGAGCGCCTTTTCAATCAGCTTCTGCCCGACGCTCACGGCCTGGAAGTTCATTCCAAAGATCGTTGGAATGGGAGCGCCGCGGGATCCGTTGTGCGTCTGGCGGTTGATCTCATTCAGAATTGCGTTGACCTTTAGCGTGTCATAACACTGTATGTTCTGGAAACTGTCGGTCCAGGCGTTCGATTTCATCGCGGCGCCCGGATCGGGCAATGGGTTGCAGCCAGAAACGTTGGGCAGCGCCACGGGGATCGAGTTGATTTCTGGCGAATAGTAGTCATCAACGTTCGTGCCGGTCCCAGGGCCCGAGACGGCGGAGTACGACGGATGCTTGTCGGACCATGCCGTGTATCCGCCCGCGCCATGGATGACACCAAAGATGGTATTTGTGCGCACGAAGTTCCACGGAACAACCGGCATACACCCTTTGCTCGGGTCGCGGTCTAATTTTTGGGGATCGATGGAGGCGATTCCGCCGTCAACGCCGGCCGGCGCTCCACCGTTCAGTTTCGTTTGGTCGAGGTCGATTCCCTCGTCATACTCCGTTCTTGACCCTGTCGGTGCCGCGTTCGCGACACACCCTGTGGGTCCAGTACCCGCCACGCCATTGCCCGTCGTAATCGTCGGTGGATCGAGAGATCGATCGTAGGCAACATCATAGAATGCACCGACGGTGCGGGGAGATCCACCAGTCACCAAAGCCATTAATCCCGGAAACGAATCCGAGGGCTTCGAAGTGGATGCATCCAGGTAGTCGATTCCTGTTTCTTCCAGCGCCGCAAGATTGGGGCAATACGGCGCTCCGTCGTTGACGCCGCTGACCCCCTTCACGCAATTGATGAAGTCGAGCGCGTGCATACCGTCTATACTGATGAGAAGAACATGCTTTATGCGGCGGTTGTTGTTATGCCAGCCGTCGTTTTGCTGTCCGGCGACACCGCGCGGCGTGCTGTAGACGCACGGCGCCCATACTGCCGCGAAAAGAAGTGCTCCGGCGACAAAGCCGGCTTTCCACTTGGTCACCATCATAGTTCCTCCTGAAATTTTAAGGATGTATCGCAAGGTAGTGCGATAGATAAATATCCGATTCGGGTGAAACCATGGTTACGGTTGAGTTAACAGGGCGTGAATTCATGGTGGTGGCGTGGACGCAGGCGGCTTAATCCCTCGATGCTCGAGGATCCTTTGTGAGCATTAAAACTTCAAGACGCGAATTCTTGAACGCTCGGGTTCGGCGATCACCGATCGGAGTGGAAAGAATGCGCTGCAGGCCTGTCAGCAAATGCTAGGAAGTATCGCTATTGACGGAGGGGCGAGCATCTCCTTTGATCAAAGTCTGACGAATGGAAGTCCCGCGAGTCGGTCCGGCAACGTCCCCGCGGCGCGCAAAAGCCGCAGCTTCGATTCCCGCCCTTCGCAATAAGCTTGCTGCCTCCGGCGGCGAGTACGGTGACCCCCGCCAGCATCAACGGGTGGAGGCCGGGCAGCCGTTCGAGCAACTGCAATCGGCCGGAATGCTAATGGTGGGAAACGACCAGATTATCCGGCGGCGTGTCACGAATCATTGGACATTCAGAGTCAGGCTCATATTATGAGTGACGGTCGTCGAAGCCTCTGTTACCGATCCACTCACCGTTAGCGTGTAAGCTCCGGCAGGGGTACCAGGATTGCCTCCTCCGCCACTCGAACCACCACCACCGCCACCGCAGGCCGCCATTCCCAGGATTAGCATCAAAGCCGCGCTGAGTGCTAGGCATCTCCGCCAAAGCGCGATCGAAGATGGGCGGTGACGCGCCGGCCACCCAAAGACCACCAGCAACAGAACTGATAGGCCCAATGCAAGAAGACGCCATCCCTTTCCACTTCTCGGGGGCGCGAGCGGCGCCAGGGTCGAAGGCGCAACGGTTGTTACCGTCACTGTAAGGACGCTAGCTGTCGATCCTGGCGTCAGCGAACTCGGTGACACCGAACAGGTCGATTCTGAAGGGGCGCCTACGCAACTGAATGTGACTGCTCCATTCAGTCCGCCCACGCCGGCGATGTTGATTGAGTAGGTTGCCGTCCCGCCTGGGCTAATGCTGGCCGAGGTCGGCGTTCCAGAAGGAACGGAGAATGAAAAGTCTTGGCCGGATCCCAGGAGCGCCACCGTCTGCGGACTACTTGGCGCGTTGTCTGTAATCGCGATGGATCCAGTCCGGCTTCCGCCTGCCGACGGCTTGAAGGTAATACTGATCGTGCAGCTACCGCCTGCGGCCACGCTCGCGCCACAGTTGTTGGTTGCCGAAAAATCACCGCCGGCGGTAATGCTTGTTATGCCCAACGCCGCCGTACCGGTGTTCTTCAGCGTCACGCTTTGTGCCGCCGTTGTGCCTCCCACGATTTCGCTGCCAAGGTTCAGGCTGGTTGCGGAAAGGTTCACAACTGCCGCGCTCAAACCCGTGCCGGTAAGTGCTACGGATTGAGGGCTACCAGGAGCGTTGTCCTGAATGGTCAGCGTGGCGGAGCGCGGCCCGACCGCGGTCGGCGTAAAGGTTACGCTAATCGTGCAAGAAGCACCGATTGCTACCGAACTCCCGCAGTTATTATAGGTTTGAGCGAAGTCTCCGCCGTTTCCGATGCCAACGATGTTCAACGAAGCATTCCCCTTGTTGGTTAGCACAACGCTCTGGGTGCTGCTCGTTGTCCCGAGAGATTGGGAACTGAAGTTGAGTGATGACACCGAAAGGCTCGCCACAGGCGCAACGCCAACGCCGGTGAGGCTGACAGTCTGCGGGCTTGGCGTAGCATTATCGGTGATAATTAGTTTACCGGTTCGGGTTCCTTCGGCTGTTGGGCTGAAATTGACCCGATTTTCGCACCCTGCCCCGATCGCGAGGGTCGTGCACTCCCCGCTATCCGCAGAAAAATCGCCTGTGGCAGAAATGCTGGTAATTTTGAGAGGTGCATTGCCCGAATTGCTCAACACAACCACGTCGTGGGAGTCATCGCTCGTTAGGCCGACGATATTGTTTGGAAACGTGAGCCCTGAAGCGCAGACCAACCCGGGCGAAGCGTTGAGGCTCCCAGGGCAAACTGCCGCGACGGGCGCACTCAGGTATAGAGTGGCAACCGACGGTCCAGAGAACGCTTGATATGGGAGAGCGAGGTCGCTAATTCCATCAGAGTTGAAATCGCCCGTGACGGTTCCGCTAGTGAACGCTCCTGGGAAGCCGAAGGGCTGAGGCGATTGAAACGTGCCGTCACCGTTGCCCAGCAAAACCGCAGCTCCATTTGCCACCACATTGCCCGGCGCGGCTCCAACGAGATCGAGTTTACCGTCGCCATTGAAGTCGCCAGTTACAAAGGAACCCCATTGGAAGCTCAAGTCGGAGTATATGGGGTTTTGAAACGTGCCATCGCCGTTTCCTGCCAAGAACGCTACACCTTGGTAGGTTCCGACCACCAAATCGATTTTGCCATCCCCGTTAGCGTCGATGGCAATCGGCACTCCATTGTACGTAATGCTCTGGCCAGTAATCGGTCTACTAAATGTACCGTCGCCATTACCGAGAAAAACTTGTAGAGCTCCTCCGGAACTCGTGACCGCCAAGTCCAACTTGCCATCGTGGTTGAAGTCGGTCGCGATCACTTTGGAATACACACTCACGGGATATTGAGCACCCACGTGGAACGAACCATCTCCATTGCTGAGATAGATTGTGAGTAATGGATTAGATCCTGTGCCGTTGGTGACTACTGCAAGGTCGGATTTACTATCTCCATTGAAATCTCCAGCGGCAAAACCCTGAAAGGCCGAGTTTGCGGGCAAAGCCGTATCAATAGGTGCCTGGAAGGTCCCGTCGCCGTTCCCCAGCAATACTTCGAATCCGGCGCCGTATGAGTCGAGCACAACCAGATCTGGCTTCCCGTCTCCATTGAAGTCGCCGGCAAGCATCAGGTTCGTATTGAACGCTTCGGTGATCAACGGAGAGTAGATCGGGCCGCGAAAAGTTCCATCGCCATTACCAAGTTCAACGCCAATCTGGCCGTTAGGAGCGCCCGGCTCCGCGACAGCAAGATCGAGTTTGCCGTCCCCATTGAAGTCAGCCGCCACCGCTGCGGCCGGTTCGTATACGTTAGTTCCGAGGTCGACACTGCTAATCGCCCCAAAAGTTCCGATGTCAGTTCCAAGCAGGACGTCGGCTGAGTTAAATTGGCTGTCGGTTCCCACTAAGTCGAATTGTCCGTCTCCATTGATATCGGCTAGAGCAATTGAAGTCGCACTCACTCCAAGAGCGCTTAGAACCGGCTGCTGAAATGTGCCGTCGCCGTTCCCAAGAAGCACAGCGACAAGGCCGTCAGCGGCGTTGGTCGCGACGGTAAGGTCGACCTTACCGTCGTGATTCAAATCCATTGCTAATATGTACTGGATGGCGTTTGGAAGGGAAAGTGCACTGCAAGCTGACGGAGAGGGACAGACCAGAGCGGTCGTAACTGTCGCGAACGTGCCGTCCCCGTTACCCTCTAGGAAGAAAAGCTGTTGGCCGGTGGTGTTGGTTGCAACCGCATCAAGTCTCCCATCGCTATTGAAATCGCCAACAGCCAGAGCATCAAAACCGGCGTATGCCGGCATGTCGGGCAGTGCCGAGTCCTTTCGTGTAAATGTTCCGCCGCCGTCATTGAGTAATACGCTCACCGTGGCGTTGCCTACGTTCGCGGTGATCAGGTCCGGTTTACCATCGCCATTGAAATCGGCTACCGCGAGCGCGGTGGGCATGTTTCCCACAGGGAACGTTTGCTGCCCCTGGAGTGTCCCATCACCATTTCCGAACAGCACAGCGACGAGGTTTTCAAAGCTATCTAACACCGCGATATCAGTCTTTCCGTCGCCGTTGAAATCGGCAGCCACGATCGCTGTGGTACCACTAATGAAGCCGCTTTGCCCATTTCCAAATGAATAATCGGTATGAGGCTGAAAAGTGCCGTCGCCGTTGCCCAGCAGGATGGATACGGTACCAGACATCGTACACGGCGACCCTATGCATTCTAGGCCCACTACAGCCAAGTCGAGTTTGCCGTCGCCATTGAAATCGGCGGCCACAAGGCCCAATGGCGAATGCCCCGTCACGTAATCCACGTGCCTGGTGAATGTGCCGTCAGGTTTGCCCAGCAGAACGGAAACCGTGTTGTCGCTCTGATTGACGACGGCCAGGTCGGGAATGCCATCACCGTTCAAATCTGCCGTGACAACCGCCGATGGAGAGTTTCCTGTTGGAAAGTCAGCTCGATTATAAAGGTAGGTTTGGGCTGAGGCGCTGACGCTTGACACCCATAACAAGCCACACGTTACCGCAATTCCCAGAATGTACTGAACATTCCAGTGCCAGGACCCCTCCTGTGTTCTCATCTGGTTTCCCCCCTTTGAGTAGCGAGACTGCCGGATTACCGTTGTAGC
The DNA here is from genome assembly GCA_035945615.1 of Terriglobia bacterium. GTDB lineage: Bacteria > Acidobacteriota > Terriglobia > UBA7540 > UBA7540 > RH2-MAG17b. Next base: position 5,185 of record DASZAA010000011.1, on the reverse strand, counting down.
CGGATGCGCTATAATCCGGCAATTCACCGTAATACTGTTTTATTTACCACATAATACAAGTAAGGATCTACAAGCAGCGACCGCAGTTTACAACACGCACATCTTTCCTGTCAAGGACGAATAAGCTTGAATTTCTAGCCTTTAGCATAGAATTCGAGGGCTGGGTCCTAAATAGTTGCGATGCGGAAATCAGCCGGGTTGGTGAAAAAAACGTCCAATTCATCTCATTCTCCCATAAGTCTCAAAGTGGTCTGAAATGTTGGGGTGAAGGCCTTGTAACGTAAAGTTCTTCAATTAGAATTCTGCACCTTTTCCCAAAAATCAGAAATCAGAGATTAGAAATTACAAAGGCGGCAGATTTCAAAAACAGAATTCTGTACTGCAAAGCTACAGGATGGTGTAATGGATTTCTTCTCTTACAGCGGGGGTTGGCTTTTATCGCGTTTCACCCAACGGTAGGCGGCCAGCGAATTTTTCCAGAAAAACTTCTCGTTCGCCGCGGGGCTTTTATGATTTAGATATTCTCGCGCGAGGCTCAGCACTTCGGCATACGTGCCCCACTGATCGCCATCTGGCCAGTCACTGCCGTACATCAGCCGGTCTTCGCCGAAGATGTCCCAAAGTTCATCCAATCTGGGTTGGTAGAACGACAAACCCTCGGGCACAGTGCCGTTGACGCGGCGAAGCACTTGCGAGATTTTCACATAAACTTGCGGTCGCTGGCCGAGCTCTTTTATGTTCGCTTCGAACGCGCTGAGGGCATGCGCATCTGTAGGCGGATCAAGCTGCGGCAGATGATCGATCACCACGCGGAGAGTTGGCACCTGATCGGTCAGCCGTACCACAGCCGCAATCAACGCCGGATCAGGATTCGCAGTGTCCATCTCAAGGTCCGCGTCCGCAAGAGCCTTCAGCCCGGCGACAAAATCGGGATTCGAGAGCTGTTGGCCCAGGTTTCTGCCCCAAAGGTTTCCATACCGGACACCGCGAAAAAGCGGGTTGCGGTGAAAGCGTTCCAGTTGCGCGTGGAATCCGGCCGTGCCCGGCTCCAGGTCGCCGACCGTTCCAACGATGATCGTGTCGTTGGCAGCCACGTCAAGCACCCACTGGTTGTCTTCCAGCCACGGGCTGCACTCCACCTCAATCGCGCCTACGACGCCGAAGCCGTCTGTGACCTTGCGGAAACGGCTGGGCAGCGCCGTATGATAGAGCACCTTATTGTCTTTCGGAGGCCACGGCACGCCTTGCGGCCGGGTAGGGTCAAACAAATGAATATGCGTGTCTATGATGGGAACGGTCATGGCATTCGCTTTGATCTTGGGATTGGCTAACAGAGTTGCCGCCGCAGCGCCTAAAAATGTTCGCCGGTTCACGCCGACATTGTATCATCCCTTCGCGCGGAGGGCGCCGCGCCAATCGGCATGCGATCGGCACAAGGCTTGGAGCGGCTACCACCATGTAGCGTAGAGTTCCGCGGTTAGAACTCTGCGGTCTGTCGTTGTGCCAAAAGCCACAGAGTTTTAAAAACAAATTCTGCGCTTCAAAACTGACGGCCAAAATCGCTATGATTTGCGATATTCTGACCTCATGATCAAAATTGCGGAGGCAACACGAAGACATCGACTTAAAAAGGCATCATTTAAATCTTTAATTGCCGCGCTCGCTTTCTCCGCCTTGGCGATTGCGTCGCAAGCGCGCGCCCAGGCGGCAGCTAATTCGAGCCCGGCGACGCTCGGGCTTGTCTACCACCTCATCCTCAATCGTCCCTCTACCCACATTATCAACGTGAAAATCGACGTGACCGGCGTGACGCAGCCCTCGCTCGATTTCGTCATGCCGGCATGGGCGCCTGGCCGTTACGCCATCTACAACTTCGCCAAAAATGTGCAGGATTTTGAGACGCAGGGCGCGGACGGCCGCCCGCTGCCCTGGATCAATACGGACAAGGAAACCTGGAGAGTGGACACGCGTTCCGCCGGCGGAATGGTGATCGTGCGCTACCAGGTCTATGTCGACACGCTCACCGGCAGCTTCGCCCAGTTCAATTCTTCGCACGCGAATATCAATGGCGCGGGCGTCTATATGTACATCGCCGGGCGCAAGCGCGACCCAATCACGCTGGAGGTCGAGACGCCTGCAAGCTGGGGAAACAATGCGAAAATCTACAGCGGCTTTTCGCTTTCGACTTCCGAGACCACGTTTCAAGCGCCGAATTACGACCGGCTTATCGATACGCCGATGGAGATTTCCACCCAGGACCTTTCGCGGCAATTTAGCGACCACGGAAAGACTTTCCGCGTGGTGGTCCACTGCTACGGGGATGGCGATGAGACATCTAAAGAGTGGACGAAAACACTGGCCTCAGATCTCAAAAAGATCGTTCACGTCGAAATGCAAATGATGCCGGAGCCGGACTTCAAGAACTACACGTTCCTCGTCCATGTGACGCCCTTTATTGACGAAGGCGACGGCATGGAGCACCTCAATTCCACTCAGCTGATCGTGCGCGGGACGCCCGATGCCGAGTCGCTTGCGGAAGCAGAGCTTGACGCCGCGCACGAATTCTTTCATCTGTGGAACGTGAAGAGGCTGCGCCCCGCCGCCCTCGGACCGTTTGACTACACGAAGGAAGACACCACGCGCTCGCTATGGTTTGCAGAGGGATTCACGCAATATTACTCCTACGTGTTTCTCTATCGCTCCGGCCTGTGGACGCAAATGGACTTCTTCGAGCATCTGGCTGGAGAAATCCACCAGCTTCAGCAGGAGCCGGGCCGCCGGCTGATGTCCGCTGAAAGCTCCAGCTTTCACGCCTGGTTTTACGATCGCGCGCCGCAAATGCAGAAAACCAATTTTGCCAACTCGACGATCTCCTACTACAACAAGGGAGCGTTGCTAGGGCTGCTGCTCGATCTTGACCTGCGCGAGCAAACGGGCGGGACGAAAAGCCTGGACGACGTTATGCGATACCTGTATCAAAAGTTTTACGAGGTTCCCGCCGCAACCTATTATCTTCCGGGGCGCGGCTACACCGAGCACGATATCCTTGATGCCTTGAACGTGGTTTCGGGATCGGACTTCTCGGACTTCTTCAAGCGGTACGTCGAGGGTACGGACGACCTGCCCTATGATCAGGTGCTGGCATCGGCCGGGCTTAAGCTGAACATTTCGGTCGCGCCGGGGGCTGCACCATCGATTGGAATATTGGGCGAGCCAGCGGATAACGGTATCCGCATTGGGTCGGTCAGACCAGGCGGCGCGGCTGATCGCGCGAGTTTGGGCGAAGGTGACACGCTGATTGCCATAGACCAGTTGTCGCTGGCCACCGCATCGCTGACGGACCGGCTCAAAATGTACCCGCCCGGCGCAGTCGTTCCGTTTACGGTCGAGCGGCTCGGCCAGCGGATGACAATCCCGGTAAAGCTTGACCCTCCCACTGCCGGCGATTATGTGATTACTGAGAACCCGGACGCGACGCAGATTCAGGTGGGCATTCGAGATGGATGGCTGGAGAGATAGGTATCAGGTGTGGCGTAGAGGCGGCGCTTTACAAGTTTCAGCCGCCGGTTTTTAAAAAGACCGGCGGTCAGACATCGCCACAGCAAAGTAGAGCAGAGTTTTGTTTTTAAGAGTCTGTGGTTTCGCAGCGATCCTTTTAGAAACCGGCGAGTGAATCCGCCAGCGGGCCGCCTCTACAAACGCCTGTCTCTAGCTCACGCGCAGACTGCGCAGGTATTTGTAGCTCTCCGTGATGGCGTCGATAGGCGAACCGTCGCAACGGTCCTGTTCCACAAAAATGTGTTTTGCGCCCGCCTGCTTGACGTGCTCAAAGACCCGCACCCAATCGATGCGGCCTTGGCCTACGGGCGCAAACGGATTCGCACCCGGGCCAGGGAACGCGTCCGGATTGACAGTGACGCCTTTCTTCAGATCCTTGATATGAAGCAGCGGGAAATGTCCCGGAAAGCGGCGGAACCAGACGAGCGGATCCTGACCCGAGTAGGTGATCCAGAAGATATCCATTTCCATCTTCACTATTGAAGGGTCGCATTCGGTAAGCAGGATGGTATACCCGTTGGTGCCGCCTACGTGCTCGAACTCGCGGATATGATTGTGGTAGGTAAACAGGACGCCGGCCGGCTTGGATAGTTTGCCGCACTCGTTGAAAAGGGCGGCAAGTTTTTTCCAGCCATCGGCCGTGAGACTTTCTGTATTGCTCGTGCCCGTGTAGCTGAGGCCGAGCGCGTGGGCGCGATCAACCCATTTTTTCCAATCGTCCTCGACTTTGGGAAGAGGATAATGGCCGCTCACGGCATGGAGGCCCGTCTGTCGCAAGTAACCCTTCGTTGTTGCGACGGGCAAATGCGGGGGAAGAAAGCCAGCCAGCTCAACCTCCTTATAACCAGCCCCCGCCACTTGCTTGAGCGTGCCCAGAGGATCTTTGGCGTAGAGATTGCGCACCGTATAGAGTTGCAGTCCGATGGGGCCGGGCCATGCCGGGCGTCCGGCGGCGAACAAATCGGTGACGCTGGTTAAGTTTGTTACCGCCGCAGCGCCTGCCGCGATGCCGCCCGTGATTGCAGTTTGAAGGAATTTCCGGCGCGTTGTCATTCGATGAATGCCCTCTCGCGGGCCCGGTCGAGCGGCCGGCGCTTTCTGTGGATTTAGAGTTTTTCTGAAAGGTCTGTAGAGTCCACATCTTCCCCAAATTAGCCGCAGGGGCGGCGATACATTAGCGCGGCGTCGCGCGCGAAAGACGACGGCTAGGTGTGTTCCTCCGGATGCTGGCATCCGGGGAAGCTGCTCCACATCACTTGGCCCGTCCATCCCAGGTATTTCAGGCCCGGCTCCGAAGAAAAATATCCTTCAGCCGCCTCGCGCTTGAGGATCTCAAAGTGGTCGCGCATTGTCAGCTTCTCTTCCGGGCCGGCTTCGGCATTTTGCGGCCCCAGCATACGCCGGCGCCCAAAACCGGGCAGCCTGCCCCCAGGCTTCGCGGTTGACGCCACGGTGAGCATGTGATTTTGCTGCTCTTCCGAAAGGCTGATAAACGGCTTATGGTAGGTTGCAAGCGAGTAAGCTTCGAATGCAGAGAGCGCATCGACAAACCGCTTCTGCTGTTGTTGCGCCTCAACGCTCAAGAGCAGGTCGATAAATTGCGCGACTTTGGCATCGGTTGAACCCG
>DASZAA010000010.1:0-6493 GCA_035945615.1 Terriglobia bacterium | reverse complement strand
TAACTGCCCGGCAGACTTTTTGGCGAAGGACTTTGCCATGCTGCTGCCGCAAAAAAACACGGTCATCGAAGTCCTGGAAACGGTGAATCCCACGCCGGAAGTTATCGCCGCGTGCCGAAGGCTGAAGCAGGCGGGGTATCTTATCGCGCTGGACGATTTCGTTCCGAGCCCCGCCTCGATGCCGTTTATCGAATTGGCGGATATCGTCAAGATTGATTTCCTCGCCAGCCCGGCCGCGGCGCGCGAACAGAGCGTCCGCGACTTCTCGCCCAGGGGCATCCAGTTGCTTGCAGAGAAAGTTGAGACGCGCGAGGACTTCCGCCATGCCGAAGGCCTCGGCTACAAATATTTTCAGGGGGATTTTTTCTGCCGCCCGGAAGTGATCGCCAGCAAACGCATTCCGGCCTCCAAGCTGAACTATCTTCGCGTGCTCAATCTGATTTCCCGGCCTGAGATTGACCTGGTGGCGCTCGAAGAAGTCATTAGCGCAGAAGTCTCGCTCTGCTACAAACTGCTGCACTACATGAATTCGTCGCTTTTCGGATTCTGGAGCGAGATCCGCTCGGTGCGCCACGCGCTCGCCCTGCTCGGCCAGAATGAAGTGCGCAAGCTGGTTGCCGTGGCCGCGGCCATCAGCATCGCCGACGATAGGCCTCCGGAGCTAATTGCCACGGCCCTGCTGCGCGCTAAGTTCTGCGAACAGGTTTCCACCCACATGGATCAGAAAAATCCCGCCTTGGTCGGCGCGCTTCCGTTTATCGTCGGGATGTTTTCGGTGATTGACGCCATGCTGGGCCGTCCTATGACCGATATTCTGGAACAGCTTGCCTTACCCTCTGAAGCCAAGGCCGCCCTCCTCGGACACGAAAACACGCTGCGCGATGTGTTTGAGCTGGTCTACGCCTATGAGATGGGGAACTGGGGCGCGCTGAACTGGTATGCGGCCAAGCTTCACGTGGACGAAACGCTCATGCCCATCCTTTATTTCGATTCCCTCGAGTGGTCCAAACTAGTCTTCAACGTTTCCCCGAAAGAGAAAGAGGCAGGACGCACGAACGGAGAACCCGCCCGCGCCGCCGTTTAAGGCGCTATGCAAGCAAAATCGCATGAACCTGGGTTGGGCCGTGCACGCCGCGAATGCTGATTTGCTCGATGTCCGCCGTGCGGCTTGAGCCGGTGATCATGACCATCGAGCGCCCCTCAAGATCGGCGCGCTCAATAGAGGTCTTCTCCGGTTCGGATGGGCGGGCATGGAGCGTTGCTAACCCCGTTAGAACTTCTTCCAGCGACTCGACCACTTGCTCCTGCCGGTAAAACGCGATGTGGATGGGAGGCGCGAGCGAGACAAGCTGGCTTCCCTCGGTGGCGCTGGCGAGCACAAGCGTGCCCGACTCCGCCAGAACGAAATCGACCCCGGTCATCCCGGCTGCTGCAGCAAAGCATTGCCGGGCAAAGGCCGGGCCGCCGGAGTTTTCACTCGTGGCGGGCCAACGGGTTAAAGCGCAATTCAAGCTATCGAGAGTTTCTGTGATGTCCGCGCGAGCTAAGATTGAATTGCGAGAGAGCACAACCGCGCTGCCCTGCGGGAGGATTTCGCCGAGAACTTGACCGAGGCCGGAGGCTGAATCAACCCGGTGGGGCGTGCCGCCCACGGCGCGGAACTCGGCTTCAAAATGATCCACCAGGCTGGCGGGAGGGATAGGCGGCAGCACACGCCCGAGATCGCCAGGCAGCGATTGCCCCTCGGTGCTGCTGCCGGAAGCGTCGCGGCCCAGCGCCTTGCGGACGCGGTCAAGGAATTGTTCTCGAGTGGACATGAGTAGAGCGCAATTGCAGCGGTGGCCCTTACGCTTTTCCAACCGTGGGCTTTTGACCTGCGGAAATGCCCGCGGTTAATTCAAATTGCGAGTCAACCGTGTCTAACTCTTTGGGTCCGATGTGCTAACGTCTCGCGCCGCGCGTCGTCCAACCGAATCGTCGCAGGGTATGCCAGATGGTTGAAAAACCCAAAAGGGTTGCGTCCTGGGTGGAGTGAGGAATCCGTTTTTGATTTCAATAAACAAAAACTCCTGATCGCGGTGACTCTCTCAGCCAGGCAACGTTCAGCAGAAAATTTTAGCACGCGGCGCGACAAATCGCTCGTAACTTTCAGAAAAGACAGCCGCTTGAATGTTTTGTAAAAGATTGTTAAAATAGCGCAACCTAAAGCGGCCCGCAATCATCTGATTGGTGGTACGAAGAGAGATTTAAGAAACTATAAAAGGACAAATGTCAAATGCCTACTCTAACAAAAATCCGTAAAGACCCTTTTCGCACGCTGTTATTGAAAAAGCGCGGGGAATTATTGGCCGAAGTCAAACGGCAGCCCGAAGCTTTAGCAGTGAATATCCAAAGTCCCGATGCGGTGGAGTTCGCGATTAAGTCCGCGGAACAAGACCTGAGCGCGCGCACGGCTGATCTGCGCAGCCAGGTGCTGAAAGAGATCGATCGGGCCCTTGAGCGGTTTGTAGGGGGGAAGTACGGTATTTGTGAAGGCTGCGGGGAAGATATTTCGCCGGCGCGCCTGAAAGCTATTCCTTGGGCGCGCTATTGTGTCCGCTGCCAGGAACTTATCTCCAGGAACTAACCCTCGATTTTCCGCAACACTTCCGGCGGGGCGCTGAGTGCCCCGCCGGAGAAGCCCCTCCTTGCTGGCTCAATCTTACTGGTCTTGCTGATCTCAAACAAAACAGCGGTTGGCGTGTGACAACCGCTGTCCATCCGCTGTATTGGCGGGCGAAGCCTGTAAGGGGCCGCCGGGTTTTAAATAGTAAAACCGGAGGCCGGACACTGCCGCTGAGTAATATCCTATCGTCCCGGCGATTCGTAGCTGCCGTACCACGCAAAGAACGCGTTGGGGTTGTTGCTCAGACGGTTGCGCACCACAGGATGACTCTCAAGAAACTGTCGCAGATCCTTGTGATGCCGCAGGTATCCTGGATCATCGACTTGCGAAGGGTTGTGAGCCAGTTGGCGCGCCAAGCCCGGATTATCGTCCAGGAATTGGCTGAATTGGGCCATTTGCGCTTGAGTCGCCTCGTTGTTCCACGGTCCGTAATTACCATAGGAAGCGTATCGGCCTCCGGTGCGCTCAAAGTCGCGCTCGCGCTCCATGAAGGCGCGCGCGTCGATCCGAAGCTGGTTGCGGGCCCACGGATGGTTCTCCAACCAATATTTCAGCTCCGGGTTGTCTCCCTGGAAATCTTTGCTGTTGGCCCTTGACGGCTTCTGCCACAACTTATGGGCGATCCAAGGATGGTTGGTGAGGAATTGATCGAACTCTTGCAACGTGCGCCGCGGTGAATTCGGGCCGTAAGCTCCGCGCTGCGCGGCAAACATGTTTGGCGCTTGCGTTCCCGCGACCGCGAGAAAAGCCGCAAGCGCGAATAGAGTCAGAACGCGAGATGCTCTGTTCATGGCTATCCTCCTCGATATAAGTTATCTCCATCGGCTTAGAGAGCAAGATCAATGCCAAATCACAGCGCGCGCGAGAAGACCATGCTATTCCACGCCTTTTCAGCAGATTGCCATGATACTCATGGATGTTTTTGCAGTCCGTCGGAGTGGATTCGCAGCGAAATTGTTGCACGAATTCGTGCACTCTACCGCACTTCGGTTGAACGTTCCCAGGAAGTGTAATGAAAACCCATGAGGTCATCCTGATTTTTGCAGTAGTTGAAGCGCCCATGAATTGGCGCTTTATTCCACGGTGACACTTTTGGCAAGATTGCGGGGTTTATCTACGTCGCAGCCGCGCAGGACAGCGCAGTGGTAGGCGAAAAGTTGGAGCGGCACCACAGTGAGGAGCGGCATGAGGATGCTATGGTTGGACGGCACTTCAATCATGTGATCCACCAGCGGCCGGAGTTTCGCGTTGCCTTCTGTCGTCACCGCCAGCACCGGACCGCCGCGAGCGCGGATTTCCTGGACGTTGGAGATAATTTTGGCGTAAGAGCTGTCATCTGGCGCGAGCGCCATAGTTGGGAAAGACGGGTCGATCAGCGCGATGGGGCCGTGTTTCATCTCACCCGCGGCATAACCCTCGGCGTGGATGTAAGAGATTTCCTTCAATTTCAGCGCGCCTTCGAGCGCCACGGGGTATTGATATTTCCGTCCGATATAAAGAAAATGCGTCGCCTGACAGTAGTTCTGCGCCAATTCCCGGATGCGGTCGTTTTGCTTCAAAACTTCCCGGATTTGATCGGGAGCTTCTTCGAGCCCTCGAAGCAGCCGCTCGCCTTCTTCATAGGAGAGATCTCTGCCGCGTCCGAGCAGTAAAGCCATCAGGATGAGCAAGGTCATCTGCGAAATGAAAGACTTGGTCGAAGCCACACCGATCTCAATTCCAGCATGAGAATAGACGCCTGCATCCGTCTCGCGGGCAATCGTGCTTCCGACGACGTTCACCAAGCCAAGCACGAGCGCGCCTTTGCGCTTGGCTTCGCGCAAGGCTGCGAGCGTGTCGGCTGTTTCGCCCGATTGGCTGATCGCCAGCACCACGGTATTGTCGCGCATGTTGAGCTTGCGATAGCGGAATTCGGAAGCAAGCTCGGTTTCAACCATCAAATCAGTGAGCGTCTCAAATACATAGCGGGCAAAGAGGCCCGCATAGAAAGACGTGCCGCAGCTCACGATGATGAGATGGCGGGCCTTTTCTAGGCGGCTCATGACCGATTCGAGGCCGCCGAGTTTGGCCACGCCTTCGGAGTGGTTCAGACGGCCGCGAAGCGCGTTCTCCACCGCTTCGGGCTGTTCAAAAATCTCCTTCAGCATGAAGTGCGGGTAGGCGCCCCGGTCCATTGCTTCCGAGGCGGTCTCAATCACCTGAGCTTCGCGGCTGACCGAGCGATTATCGAGCGTCTTAATCCAGAATTGGCCTGGCTCAAGGCGCGCAATCTCGTTATCTTCAAGGTAAACCACTTGATCGGTATGCTGCGCCAGCGCCGAAGTGTCTGACGCCGCGAGCGACTCCTCTTTGCCAATGCCCAGCACGATCGGGCTGCCGCGCCGCGCCACGATAATCTGCTTCGGGTTACCCGAGTGAATCACAGCCAAGCCATAAGTGCCCTGCACGTCTTGAAGGCTTCGCTGTACGGCGGCCTCAAGATCGCCTTGGTAATAGTTTTCAATTAGGTGAGCAAGCACCTCAGTATCGGTTTCAGTGAGGAAATTGTGACCAGAGAGGGTAAGCTTTTTTTTCAGCGGCAAATAGTTTTCGATGATTCCGTTGTGGACCAGGTAAATAGCGCCCGTGCAATCCCTATGCGGGTGCGCATTAACTTCCGTGGGCTTGCCGTGCGTGGCCCAGCGGGTGTGCGCAATACCCGTGACGCCGTGCGGTTCCCTTTCTTTGACACAGGCCTCAAGCTGCGAAACCTTGCCCACGGCCTTGGCCACAAATGGCGTCGAGCCGAGAATAGCCACGCCGCTTGAATCGTATCCGCGATATTCGAGACGTTTGAGGCCCTCGAGCAAAATGTTGTAGGCGCGCTGCTTTCCCGTGTACGCGACGATGCCACACATGAAATGAGATTAGCCGGTTAAGCGGGCAGGGGTCAAGATCATAGAGATAAGCGCGCAAATTTTTTTGCGCGCGCAACTTTTCCTGCAACCTTTCCCAATGGGGCTGCGTCTTAAGCTTTAACCAACACTTATGACTACCTGGGGAGGTGGTTAGCGTTTAGGGCAACCAAGTTAGCCACCTCCTCCTTCCCTTGCAAGAAATCTTGCTGTTCTGTAAATCGTTGAGCCGGACAAATGAATCTAACGCCTTTGCACACGGTTGGATACTATCCCGCGAAACGGCCGTCAGATAGCCAATCAGGTTGTCTCACCGGTGTCCATTCCATTTGAAATACGGGCGAGATTTCATTAACGTAATGAGTTGCACATCCGGCTTCTCCGGTTGCCTTCTGGTGCACACTTCGCAGTTGAGGCCTTCTGGTCTATGTGGTTAGTTCGCATCGCTCTCCGGCGTCCTTACACGATGGCCGTAGCGGCATTCCTGATTCTGCTCATGGGAATCCTCTCCGCCACGCGAATGGTGGTGGATATTTTCCCGGAAATTGACATTCCTGTGGTTATGTCGGTGTGGAGTTATCCGGGCCTTTCCGCCGAAGATATGGAACGCCGCATCGTCATCATCAGCGAGAGAGCCTATTCAACAACTGTGAATGGCATTTCCCGCATTGAGTCGGATTCGCTTCCCGGCGTGGGCCTGCTTAAGATTTATTTTCAGCCCGGCACGGATATTGGCGCGGCCATCGCTCAAATTTCTTCCGTCTCCGCAACCTTGCTGCACATTGCGCCTCCTGGAACCCAAGCGCCTGCCATTGTTCAATTCAACGCTTCAAATGTTCCTGTGGTTCAGATGACCCTTTCGAGTTCCAATCTCTCGGAACAGGAAATCTACGACTATGCGTTGAATTTCATTCGCGTCCGGCTTTTCACCATC
>DASZAA010000009.1:0-14651 GCA_035945615.1 Terriglobia bacterium | reverse complement strand
GGTCTTTAATATCAAACCGGCGGCCAGAGGACGCCGCTACAGCCGCGAACCCTGACGTAAGTTCGCCCTAGACTGGTGAGTTGCAGCCCCGCATCCGCCCCGCGTCGCGGGCCGCCCTCTCCGCTGGACGTGTAGCGGCGGCCCCCCTTGCTGGCTTTGGCCGCCTGTTTCTAAATATTATTAGAGACCGGCGGCCAGAGGCCGCCGCTACAATGTGCTTCCGGCCGCATGAAAACTAATTATTATCTGTTCCTGCTCGCGGTGTTCCGGGTTTCGCGCAGCTTGGCGGCGGGCATGATCGCGATCGCGTTTCCCTACCTCGTCCTCACCCACCTGCATCAATCCCCTTTAATTCTAGGATTGCTCTACACCTCTGCGGCGGTGGCCACGGCGGCTCTGGGCTTATTATTCGGATTCCTCACCGACGCGTGGGGACAAAAGAAAAGTCTGGTAGCGGTGGGCCTGATGTTGCCTGCGAGCTCGGCGCTAGTCAGCCTGGCAGGCCATCACCTCTGGGTGCTGTTCCTGGCGTGCATGGTGGGCGGCTATTCGGCTACCGGATCGCTGATGGGTGGCGGCGTTGGGGGTGCCGCCCAGGCGCCGCAAATTGTCTCGCTCGCTCAACTCACCACTCTGGATAACCGTACCTCAGTGCTTTCGATTTTCACCTTCATCAGCGGTATTTTTGCGGCGCTCGGCGCGTTCATGGCCCGCCTCTTCACTGTAGAGCATATTTTCATTGCGGCCACCGCCATTTCGCTTGCGGGCATTGCCACGCTTGCGCCGGTTAAGCTCAAAGAATATCGGGGGAGCCTGCGAAGGCTCAGCAGCAAGTCGGTCATCGGCAAGTTCAGCTTGACGGGCGCGCTGAACGGGTTCGCGTCGGGCTTGGTGATCCCATTCCTGATTCCATTTTTTGTGATCGTCTACCATGTGCCTAAATCACAAATGTCGGTGTATGGTTTTATTGCGGGTTCACTCGGTGCGCTGGCGCTGCTCGCCGCCCCGCGCCTTGAGCGTTGGTGGGGCTTTGTAAACACAGTGGCTTTCACCCGCGGCGCGGGAACGGCGCTGGTGCTGCTGATGCCGCTGACCCATATTTTTCTTCTGGCCTTGCTGATTTATTTTGTGACGCCCGCGCTGCGGGTGATGGCGGTGCCGGTCCAGCAGTCCGCGATTACGGAATTTGTGAACTTTGACGAAGTGGGGCGCGCTTTGGGATTGAACCAGGTCGCGCGCCTGACATCCTCTTCCGGCGCGATTGCGTTTACGGGTTATATGTTCGACATTTCGGAGATTTCGCTGCCGTTTTATGCTTACGCGGTGGTAATGGCGTGCAATATTTATCTCTACTTCCGGTTTTTCAAGCCGCTCGAAGAGCGGCTGGATTAGACTGAATTACATATTTGGAGTGACGCCGGTTTTTGTAGCGCAGAATTTTGAAAGCAAAATTCTGCGCTACGTGCTTTATTATTTAGAGGCCGCCGCCACCGCTGCCCTTCAGCAGAGAGGTTTTTTATTTGAACACGACGATGGAACGCAGGGTAAAAACAGGACGGTTCATGGCAACTTTCAAGGATACATGCTTTCTTTTAACCGCCGTTCTCTTCTGCTTCATTTGCACAGGGGCGGGCCAGACGCCGAGGCGAGTCGAACGCACCATCCGGGGCACGGTTCAGGACACGAACGGCCGCCCCATTGCCGGCGCGCAGATTTCCTTTCGCAGCGGAAGCTTCTCCGCGCAGGCAGTCACAGATGTCCAAGGCGCGTTTGCGTTGCAAGGCGTAAAAGTGACCGGTGGAACCCTCTCCGTTCAGGCCGCGGGTTTCGCGCCTCAACAGCGCTCGTGGAGAAGCGCCAGCCGGGAACCTCTGGAAATCGTCCTTTCTGTCCCCTCGCTTTCACAGCAAGTCACGGTCACGGCAAATCGTGTAGCCACGCCGGTGAGCCAGACGGCAGGAAGCGTAGCCGTGCTGTCCTCCACGCAAATCGCGTCGACGCCGGCCTTGACGCTTGATGGGATTCTGCGCCAGATTCCAGGCTTCAGCCTCTTTCGCCGGACCGATAGCCGCGTGGCCAATCCTACGACGCAGGGCGTTTCGCTGCGCGGCGTGGGCGCGAGCGCTGCCAGCCGGGCGCTGGTGCTAGAAAACGGCATCCCGCTGAACGATCCTTTCGGCGGATGGGTTTATTGGGACCGCGTGCCGCGCGTGTCCGTTGACCGCTTCGAAGTCGCCGAGGGCGGCGCGTCCGATCTCTACGGCAGCGACGCGATGGGCGGAGTGATCAACGTGATAACGCGCCAGGCGGCGCGCTCGCAGGCCTCGCTCGACGCCTCCTATGGGAATGAGGATACCCCGGACGTTTCGCTCTGGGCCGGAACGGAATGGCGCAGATGGTCGGGCGAATTGAGTGCAGAGGCGTTTGGAACTGACGGCTATGTGCTTGTGCCTGCAAGCATCCGGGGTCCGGTGGATACCCCGGCGGGGTCAAACGACACGGACCTGACGCTCACCCTCAACCGGCAAATCTCCAACAGCCTGCGCGCATTCGTCAGCGGCGCCGTCTTCGGCGAAGCCCGCAAAAACGGTACACCCGTCCAGACCAATCGGACTCACTTGCGGCAGCTCTCGGCAGGACTCGACTGGCAATCGTCGGTGGCGGGCGCTTTCACGCTGCGCGGTTATGGGGGGGCGCAATTACTTGACCAGAATTTCTCCTCCATTGCGGCCTCGCGCGCAAGCGAATCCCTGACGGACTTGCAAAGGGTACCCGCGCAGGTAGCGGGCTTCTCCGCGCAGTGGCAACGTGAGTTGGGGACGCGCCAGACCTGGGTGGCCGGCTTTGAGGCCAGCGCCGTGCGCGGCGCAAGCGATGAACTGAAATATTCTAAGGGCGCGGTCAACTCCGCTGTGGGCGCCGGCGGAAGGCAGGACATACAGGGCCTTTACGCGGAGGACATCCTCCGGCTGACGCCGCGATGGATTTTGACAGGTACCGCCCGCTACGACCATTGGCGCAATTTTGACGCTCTTTCCACTACGCTGCCACTGGTCCCGCCCGGGCCCTCCACGGTGATCAACTTCCCGCCGCTTTCGGAATCCGCTTTTAGTCCGCGACTTTCGCTGCTTCGCCAGGTCACTTCGTCGGTTTCGCTCTACGCTTCCGCCTTCCGGGCGTTTCGCGCGCCAACGCTCAATGAACTTTACCGTCCATTTCGTGTCGGCAATGTGCTTACTCTTTCCAACAATACGCTTGGGGCTGAGCGGCTCGATGGCGCCGAAGTGGGCGCGGGCTTCGCTCCGGCGGGCGGGAGGATGCGAGTTCACGCGGCGCTTTTCTGGAACCAGATCAATCAGCCCATTGCCAATGTGACGTTGAGCACCACGCCGTCGCTCATCACTGACCAGCGGCAGAACCTCGGCAGCACGCTCACACGGGGCCTTGAAGTTGAAGCTCGCGAGCGGATTTGGGGAAACCTTCTGTTCACAGAAGGATACCAATATGCGAAGGCAACGGTCTTAAGCTTCCCTGGAGACGTGGCGCTGCAGGGTCTCGACGTTCCGCAGGTTCCCCGCAACGCTTTCACTTTTGGGGCGAATTACTCGAAGGCCTGGCTGGGCACGCTTTCCCTTGAAGGGCGCTATACAGGCGTGCAGTATGACGATGTCCTCAACCAATTCTCCCTGGGCACGGCTTTTGAGATGGATGCTATGGCCTCGCACACCTTCCGGCGCCATTTTGAAGTCTATGGTGCGCTGGAAAACCTTACTGGCCAGCGATACGAGGTGGCCCGTGTGCCGTACACTGAGCTAGGTCCACCGATTTTGGGAAGGATTGGGATCAGGTTTAACTGAGGGGAGCAATAGGCATGTGGACACGCTCACAGCGGCGCAAAGCGGAGTCTATAGTGGCGGGTGTAGAGTGAGGGAAATCATTTCGATTCGTCAACAACTTCAATGGCGTTGACGCTGGCATAATTCACAACTGGAACAAACTCGAGCACAAGCTTCCCCTGCGCGTTGGGCCTGAGTCCGTTGAAGGTCTCCTCCAAAGCCCGGTTTTCCGCGCCCGCCTGCTTAAAAACGTCAAAATTCCTGAGAAGCGCAACGCCGTTGCAGTATACGTCGAATACGCGGCTTCCTACGCCGCCCCCACCGGCGTTGTTTGGACCGAAATAAGTTTCGGCAAATTTCAGCGTGAGCTTATATTTGCCCTCTGCCACGGGAATTGCGTAGCTGAAACTTCCGTAGCGTTCGCCGCTGAAAAGGCCGGGGTCCGGCGTGTTAGAAACCGGGATTTTCCGCACCGCAAGGCGTCCTCCTCTGAAGTAGCGGTCCGGGCTCCACAAATTACCGGCGTGATCGGTAAAGCAATCTTCCTGTGTTGCAATGCGAATCGAATTGATTTTGCCTTGTTCAGAGGGCACAGCCTCAATGGCATCGACGAAGGGGTCGGAAATTTCACGCCCGAACTTAAGGTGCAAATATCCGTCAGGTCCGGGAGTGATGTCTTTAAACACCCGCACGTCAGCAATGCCGTTTCCACCTGCGTCGCTGAGCACGTCAAAATTGCTCAAAAGCGGCTTCCCATTCGCCGTGACGGTGAAAATCCGGCTTCCTTCGCCTCCGCCTGAAAGCGTATCCGGGCCGTAGGTGGCCTCGGCAAAGTAAAGGCGCAACTCATAAGTTCCCGGATGGAGCGGGATATTGTAAGAAAAATCGCCTGACCGGAACGTCCTGAATAGAGTCGGGTCGAGGGTTCGGGCAAACAACGGTTCGGGTTGCGAAGACGTCCCGCCGCCCTCATAATCACGGTCGCCTTGCCACACGTGCCCCGCGCGATCAACGTATTGCGCCTTGGTGTAGCCGGCCAGGATGCGGACGGCCCGTTGAGCTGAATTCACTGCGGGCGTGGCGCTCGCACGTAGAAGTGATCCCGAACGGGCTTCAGCAGGAAGATATGTGGACTTGCGAGTGGCAAGCACCCCAATTGCAATCAGGAGGCCCACAATGATAAACAGATAGAATTTTATCAGCGCAGGATGTTTTAATCCCGACAACCACCTGGGCGCTCCCGGCCCGGCGCCTGTTTTTGCCGAGAGGTTTACAGGAATAATTGAGACGGGGCCCTTTGGCCCGGCAGGCGGAGGAGGTTGAGGAGGTAGAACTACCGGCTTAGATTGGACTTTCTGAGGGTGGCCGGAAGCTGGTTCCTCAGGCAATCTAGGTTCCGTAATCTCTCCTCGCTGGGTGAATTGGGGGATGTAGCTGCCCGAGGGAAGCGAAATCACCAAGGCGTCGCTTTTCCCTTCGCCTTGGTAATACTTCTTGAGTTTTTCGCGTAGCCGGTAGACCTCAACCCGGACGATAGCATTTTTAGAGGGATCAAAATCGGAAGGCCGGCCTAGAGCGTCAACCCCAATATTGTACTCTTTGAGATCTGAAGCCGATCCTTCCAGGTATTTTTGGCAGATATACTGGAACAATCTTGCCAAGTTCGGGCACTTGGCAAAAGCCCGGGAAGAAAAAACCGCGTTGATCGCAGCTTTCTTCAACTCAATGGATTCTATTACATCCGGCATATCCCGCCTCGAAAGAAGTGGGAACACAGTATAACACTCCTCTGACGTAAAGTTACATCCTCGTAAAAATGGCGTACGTTACATGGTAACGTCAACTGAAAATAAAGGACTTGATTGAATGTAACTATCCAATAACGGGAATAGTCTTGACACCCATTTTTAACCGGGGTCTAATGCCAATCAATTATTTGATAAGGTTTGTAAGCACTAGAGATATGCGCAGAAAAGATTTGCATCCAGTCTAAGATTAGACTCAGCTAAAGCCTGCGCGACAATAATGCATTCTGAATCCAGCAGGACGCACTAATGGCCGGATTCTGGTATTTGGTATCACGGACAATGGGAGGAAACATGAAGGCAAGTACATGGGCGAAATTGCTAATGGGTGTTGCGCTGGTGGCGGCGCTCGCGACTCCTTCTCCGGCGCAATCGTTGTTTGCCACGCTGACCGGGGTTGTTAGCGATCCGTCGGGTGCCGTGGTTGTAGGTGCAAAAGTGAAGCTGATCAATGAGGCGTCAGGGTCAACCCTTGTGACCGTCACTGATTCAGATGGCTATTACACCTTTGCCTCTGTGTCGGTGGGCAACTTTACTTATAAGCTCACAGTGGAGAAGCAGGGCTTCCAGATGTATGTGGCTACCGGGCTGGCTATCCTGGGCGGCGAAAAGCGCAATGTGAACGTTACCATGAGTTTGGGCAGCGCAACGCAGACCGTTCAGGTTTCAGGTGTGGCTACCTCCATCGTGCCGGTAGATTCCGGAGAGAAGTCGGAGACTCTGACATCACAAGAACTGCAGAATTACATTCAAATCGGCAGCGATGCCGCCGAGTACTTGAAGATTATGCCGGGCTTTGCAATTCAAAACGGAACCTCGAACAAGCAGAACTACGATGGCGAAGTAATCGGTATCAACGCAAACGGCGACGCCGGGAGCCAAAGCCCGCTTAACAACGCATACTCCTATAACGGATTGCCAGGCAATTCGCTGGACATCATGGCCGACGGCTCGCATGTGTCTGACCCTGGCTGCGATTGCGATACGCCGGTCAATCCGAACTCGGATTTCATCTCGGAGCTGAAAGTGGACACCTCCAACTTCAGCGCCGAAACCCAGAAAGGTCCCATCGTCCTTACCTCCGTCACCAAGGCGGGCGGCAGCCAGTTTCACGGCTCTGGCTTCTTTTACGCGCGCAATTACGCCCTGAATGCCAATGACGCGCTAAACGACGACGAGGGCGCTCCGAAGCCGCAGAACAAGTATTACTATCCCGGCGGCACCATCGGCGGCCCGGTGATCATCCCCGGCACGAGCTTCAACAAGAGCCGCAGCAAACTGTTTTTCTTCTTTGGGTATGAGTACTTCTACCAGACGCTGGATACGGGGTTGCTCCGTGCCACTGTCCCGACGCCCGCGATGGAGACAGGTGATTTCTCGACGGCATCGCTCGAGAAGATCGGAGACGCCAATAACGGCTACATCACAGCTTCCGGATCGCCTGTGGGCACGGCGTGCGCGGGAACTGGCGGCACTACGGGGGTGGCCTACGCTCCCTGCCTCAACGCGACAGCCTTGGCAAAGTTCCCCGGCGGCACCATCCCGCAAGCCGACCTCGATCCCAACATGCTTGCGCTGATGAAGTTGTATCCCGCAGCCAACGCCAACCCGAACAACACCGGCGGATACAATTACGTGCAGTCAGAGGTCTTCAATCAAAATAACCAGCAGTATAACACGCGCGAAGACTACAACATTAGCGACAGCACGAAGCTGTTCGTTCGTTATAACTATCAGCGGGAAACGCAGCAGTTCCCGGTAGGCCTGTGGTGGCGCAACGGCTCGCAGGTGCCCTATCCCACGCCGATCCTGGGCGAAAACAGATCTGACTCCGTGTCGGCATCTTTAACTCACATCTTCAGCCCGACGCTGACCAATGAGTTCGTCTTTGGCTACACGAGAATCCTTTTTCCGAACGTGTTTGAGGATCCCTCGAAAGTGGATCCCTCGACCGTCGGCTACAACATTACGGGCCTGTTCAAGAACGGCGTGAAGCAAATTCCGTCCTTTGGAAGCTCCGGCGGAGAAACGGCGTACGTATTCAATCCGGGAGGCTTTGAAGCGGGTGGACCTTCCGCCGGCCTGTATGCAGATAAGTGGATGCCCAGTCTCAGCGACGAGGTGGCGAAAGTCATTGGTACACATACCATTAAAGCAGGCTTCTTCTGGGAATGGATTCGCAATTCCCAGCCCGCCAATAACGACACCAACGGGCAGTGGAATTTCGTTTCTTCCGGAAATCCGTACACGTCAGGCGACTCGTACGCTGATGAAGTGCTCGGTATCGCCAGTCATTACGACGAGACCAGCTTCAACCGCATTAACGATATCGCGTGGAACGACTACGAATTTTTTGCGCAGGATGACTGGAAAATATCCAAGAGGCTGACGCTAAACTATGGCCTTCGCTTTGCACATATGCAGCCGTGGTATGACCGGCTGAATGACGGTTACGCGATCTTTAACCCTTCGCTCTATCAGGGCCAGGCGTGTACCGCTGCTCCAACTTTTTGCGGGTTTGACTGGCAAAAAAAGGATGCGAAGGTTCCGGATGGTGGTTTCCCCACCCGGGCGTTATTTTATCAGCCGCGCATAGGGGCAGCTTACGACCTCCAGGGTAACGGCAAAACCGTCCTGCGCGGCGGCTGGGGTCGCTACTATTTTCATGCCGGGCAGTTCACCAGTGGTCTGGATGCTACAGCGGGGGTGGAGTCGGTCACCCTCGGGAGCTCGGTTCCAGTAGCGGGAGTACCAGGAGGTACAGAACCGCTGCTG
This sequence comes from Terriglobia bacterium, assembly GCA_035945615.1. Lineage (GTDB taxonomy): Bacteria > Acidobacteriota > Terriglobia > UBA7540 > UBA7540 > RH2-MAG17b. The sequence goes on along the minus strand of DASZAA010000009.1, from coordinate 6,235 downwards.
GTGGATCCTTCCGTGCTTTATCCCGGCGTCCCCGGTCTCAGTACGCTGAACTTTACAGCCGTGGCTTCGAGCCCAGCGGCCGTCGACAGCACGGATGACAAGGAGCCATACACCGACCAATGGAATTTCACCGTTGATCGGCAGCTCCCCTGGAAAAGCCTGCTCGAACTCGCCTACGTCGGCAATCGTAGCCGCGATATCCCGGGCACAGGAAACGGCGGGACTGCTGGCTTCAACACCGAGAACTTAAACTTGGTGCCGATCGGAGCCATGCTCTCCTCCAATAACGGCGGCGTTGATCCCAACAAACTGGTGGCCGACAACTTCAGGCCCTACCTGGGTTACTCGGATTTGTACGTGGCCACGAGCAACGCTTATTCGAATTACAATGCATTGCAGGTATCGTGGATCCACACCGCAGGCCGCTACAACATTAACCTAAACTATACGTATGGCAAGGCCATGGGTATTGTCGGCTTTTACGATCAATTCAATCTGGCAGACAATTACGGTGTCCTCTCGTCAAACCGCACCCACATCTTCAACGCCGCTTATTCGATTAGACTCCCGAGCGTCGGCGGGGGGAAATTGGCCAGCGGCATCGCAAACGGCTGGCAGCTTTCCGGGATCACCACGATCAATAGCGGGCCAAATCTCTCCGGATACCAAGGTCAGAATTTCGGCATGAACCTTAACAGTGCGACAATCCCAGGCACTACGTATGACATCAGCAACGTCTCGCTGCTAGGCACACCGGATATTCAACTAAACCCTATTCTGACTTGCAACCCACGCGCGAACCTCGGACCCCATCAATATATCAACCCGAGTTGCTTCGCCATGCCGACCCAAATCGGGCAGAACGGCCCTCTGATGATGCCGCCGATCTATGGACCGGCCTTCCTCGATTCTGATCTGGCGTTATTCAAAACCTTCAAGATCAGCGAGTCGAAGAGCTTACAGTTCCGAGTGGATGGTTATAACTTCCTGAACCATCCGTTGTGGTCGTTCAACGGATCCAACCTCGGCCTCAGCTTCGACCCGACCAGCGGAAAGGTGAACAGCTCGCTGTTCGGAACCACAACAACGAAGCAAGGTCATCGAATTGTCGAGATGGCGGTGAAGTTCTACTTCTAAAGTTGTGCTCTCGGCAAGTGAATACCAAAAACGGGGTGGCCTTTCCGGCCACCCCGTTTTCGTTTATGCTGATTTCGTTCCACTATGGTGCGACTTGAGCGAGCAGCGGCTGGGCTGGCAATCATCGTTGTGCTTTGCGCAGGGGTGGCGAATGCACGAGCATGGCCGGGACAGTTGACCCCTGGAGCATCCCCATCTGCGAGCCAGGCCATCCTGATCCATGCCATTCAGCTTCATCAAACGGGAAATTTCGACGCCGCCATTCGGGAGTATCGTAGGTATCTGGCGCTTGACCCGGGCAACTTCGTCGCGCGAGCTAACCTGGGCGCGGCGCTCGCGCACCAGGGAAGATACACGGAGGCGATCAGCGAATACGAGCAGGCGCTCAAAATTCAGCCCGGCAACCCGCAAGTGCGGCTGAATCTGGCGCTGGCCCATTACAAGGCCATGCAGCTTAACGAGGCGGTCGAGGATCTGCTTCCGCTTCACGCCGCCGACCCATCTGAACTGAGGTTGGGCCTTTTGCTGGGGGATTGCTATTTCCGCCTGGGAGAAGACAAGAAAGCCGCGGCGCTGCTTGAGCCTTACGAAGCCGCGAATCCAAATCAGCAGGCTCTTGATTACCTGCTGGGCATGGCGCTGATCCGGGACGGGCAAATTGCGAAGGGCGAGGTGCTGGTGAACAAAATCCTGCGCAATGGAGACTCGCCGGAGGCCCACTTGATGCTGGGCGAGGCGCGGCTGGACGTGAACGACACGCCGGGGGCGATCACTGAGCTTTCCAAGGCGCTTAAACTTGATCCCAAGGTCCCTTTGGCGCACTGGCTTTACGGCAAGGCTCTGCTTGAGTCCGGCCAGCGCGAGCAGGCTATGGAGGCTTTTCGCCAGGAGCTTGCCATTGACCCAAACGAATTTGACCCGAACCTTTACTTGGGGGCGCTGCTTAACGAAGGGCAGCAATGCAAGCAAGCCATGCCTTATCTCGCTCGCGCGCTTCAGGTGCGGCCCGGGTCGCCGCAGGTGAGCTATCAGGTTGCCGTCGCCCAGATCGGCATGGGTGAACTGGCGCAAGCCCAAAAGACGCTTGACGCATTGGTGAAATCTTCGCCGAATTTCGTTGAGGCGCACATTTCGCTGGCGAGCGTTGATTACCGCCTGCGCCTGAAACCGGAAGGCGACCGCGAGCGGGCCATTGTGGCCAAGCTGAACGCTGAAATCCAGGCGAAAAAAGCGAAAGAAGGCGTGAGGGCCAGCTATGACGGGACAGCGGCGCCGCCAGGGGGAAATGCTCCAAGCACACCGGCACGGAATTGATGGTGCTGTTTGGAGTGCGGCAGCTTTCTGCCGCTTTTCGAGGTCGGCTTGCCGGGTGTTCAACGTTCATCCAGGGCAGATGTAAAAGACAGCGGCAGCAAGCTGCCGCACTCTAAAGAGAGGAAGAAGAGAACGATTTGATCGGATCATGGGGCTATTCCCGCCGGAGCTTTCTGAGGCGGCTTGGACGGGCGGGGCTCGGAGGGTGGACAGCGCGAACGGCCGGGTTGTTTTACGCATCGCAGGCCGCGGGCGCGCGGCCATTTCCCTTCGCACGGATTCCCAACTCGCAGTGTGGCATCACCTTTGTTCACCAGAATGGGCACTCATCCCAATATTACGAGCCGGAGACCACCGGCGCCGGGTGCGCGTTTTTCGACTATGACAACGACGGCTGGATGGACATCTATTTGGTGAACAGCGGCAAATGCGACTTCTACGATCCCAACCCTCCGCTGCGCAACGCCCTTTATCATAACAACCGCGACGGTACGTTCACCGATATCACCGAAAAAGCCGGAGTCGGCTCCGGCGGCTACGGCCAAGGCGTGGCCGTGGGCGATTTTGACGGCGACGGTTGGCCTGATATCTACCTCACTCAGTACGGGCGGAACGTCCTCTACCGGAATAACCACGACGGCACGTTCACTGACGTCACGGATAAGGCGGGCGTGGCCGCTCCGGGTTGGTCCTCAAGCGCGGTTTGGTTTGATTACGATAATGATGGCAAACTCGATCTTTTCGTCTGCCGGTTTGTCGACTACAGCAAAGAAAAGAACAAAATCTGCGGCAACAAAGAGATCGGAGTGCGTTACTGTATTCCGAGCCTATATGATCCCATGCCGAGTTGGCTCTTTCATAACAATGGTGACGGCACGTTTACCGACGTCAGCAAGCAATCCGGCATTGGAAGCGTGCTGGGCAAGGCCTGGGGCGTGGTGGCTACGGATATCAATAACGACGGCCGGATGGACTTGTTCGTCTCCAATGATACGGTGGCAAATTTTCTTTTCGCCAACCGGGGCAACGGCAAGTTTGAGGAAATCGGACTACAGGCGGGGGTGGCCTATAGCTCAGACAGCGTGGCCCGGTCGGGCATGGGCATCGACTCCGCCGATTATGACCAGGACGGATGGATGGATTTGTTTGTCGATAATGTCGATCACGAGATGTATTCCTTGTATCACAACGACCGCGATGAGACGTTCACCGACGTGGCCATCTCCAACAGTATTGGCATGACGACCTACATGATGAGCGGCTGGGGCGTGAAATTTTTCGACTACGATAATGATGGGAATATCGACCTGTTTATCGCCAATGGTCACCCGGACGATAAAATCGGTGAGCAATATAGCGCCGTGACCTATCGTGAGCCGCTGCTGCTTTTCCGCAACATTGGGGGTTCATTTCAGCGCGCCTTCGAGAACGTGAGCACGCAAGGCGGCCCGCTTTTTACCGAGCGATTTGCGGCGCGTGGAATGGCCATCGGGGACTTTGATAACGACGGCGCGGTTGACGCGCTGGTGGCGGTGAACGGCGGAGCGCCGCTTCTCTTGCGGAATATGGTGGGCAGTCAAAACCACTGGCTGGGGCTGCGTCTGATCGGCAAAAAGTGCAACCCGGACGCGGTGGGCGCGAAGGTGACGTGGCAATCGGGCGATTTCAAGAGGAGCATGATAAAGGTGGGCGGCGGTAGTTATCTGGCATCCCACGATCCGCGCATGGTGCTCGGCCTGGGGCCGCGAACTAAGCTTGACTGGGTGGAAATTAAATGGCCGCAGCCAAGCGGCCTAGTGGAGCGCATTACAAACCTGCCGATCAACCGCTACGTTACCGTGATTGAAGGCAAAGGCGTCGTGTCGTAGGCAACTGCAAGTGATATGATTTATGATTTCCTGCTGCGGGTCAGGTTGTGTTGTTGCCCAGCAGGTTTTGAGGAGATGCTTCGAGCGATGTTTTTGAGACGATATCTTTTGCGCATTACGGCCTGCGTCATATCGCTGATGTTTGCCTTGCCGCTTTTGGCGCAGCAAACGGGTGCAGCAGCCCCATCCTATTCGCCGGCGATGATTGCGAGTGGCCAATCGCTCTTCATTCAACATTGCGCTTTCTGTCACGGGCGGGATGCGGAGGGCGGAGAAACTGGACCTGACCTTACGCAATCAAAGCTCGTCGCCAGCGATGTCAATGGAGATAAAATCGGCATTGTCGTGCGGAACGGGCGGCCGGCGCAAGGGATGCCGGCCTTTAACCTTTCTCAGGCGCAAATCAATGCGTTAGTCGCCTTCATCCATACCCAGCGGACTAAGGCCGCGTCGCAGCAAGGTGGCCGCCGGGGCGTTGATCCTGCTGACCTTCAAACCGGGAACATTGAAGCGGGCAAACAATACTTTGATGGAGCTGGGAAGTGCTCGAGTTGTCATTCGCCAACCGGCGATCTTGCGGGCATTGCGTCGCGGTATCAGGGGCTACAGCTTGAGGAGCGGATGCTCTACCCGAGGGGCGCTCAATCAAGCGTCGAGGTGACGTTGCCGTCAGGGAAAGTGGTTTCAGGCACGCTTGCTTATCTCGACGAATTCACCATCGGGCTACGCGACTCATCCGGGTTTTATCAATCATGGCCGGTGGATGAAGTGAAGTACGTTGTGCATTCACCCGTCGACGCCCATGTGGAGCTGCTCGGGAAATACACGGACGCTGACATACACAATCTGATGGCTTACTTGCAGACGCTGAAATGATAGGCGCGCCGCGGTCATGCGGCACCGCTGCTAAAGAGTCTCAATCAAATATGAAGATCTCCGCCAAAGCATTTGTCCTAAGTCTTGCATCTCTCCTATTGATCATACCTTCGCAGCAACTTGCTGCTCAGGGCGTCACTGCGGCGATGCTCCTCCATCCGTCTCAGAACAGTTGGCCCGGCTATCACGGGGACTATTCCGGGCGACGCCACAGCGCACTGGCGCAGATTGACCCCGCGAATGTAGCGGATCTCGGTCTCGCTTGGGCGTTTCAGACGCATCAGAGCGATGAAATCAAATCGTCGCCGCTTGAGGTCAATGGAATTCTGTACTTCACCGTGCCCGACAATGTGTGGGCAGTGGATGCACGCTCAGGTCACATGATCTGGCACTACAGATATCCGCCGAACAAAGGCTTCCATATTGGCGACCGCGGCGTGGGCATGTACAAAGAGTGGCTGTACTTCATGACGCCCGACGCGCACTTGGTCTCGCTCAACGCTAAAGACGGCAGCGTGCGATGGATTGTGCCGGTGGCGGACTACAAGAAGGGTTATTGGACAACGATGGCGCCGCTCGTCATCGGCGATCATGTCCTCGTGGGCGTTTCGGGCGACTTTGACAACTTGCAAGGGTATATCCGTTCTGTTGACCCGGCGACGGGCGCCACCCAGTGGCAGTGGGATAGCACGCCGCCACCCGGAACGCCAAACGCAGCAACTGGCGGCACCACTTGGATGACGGGCACGTACGATCCCGGTTTGAACTTGGTGTTCTGGGGAACCGGGAATCCCACGCCGGTGCTGAATGGGCGGCCGCGACCGGGCGACGACCTCTACACGTGCAGCATTGTTGCTCTGAACCCCGAAACCGGAAAGCTGGTGTGGGCTTTTCAGGCCTCTCCTCACGATACCCACGACTGGGACGCGGTTGAAACTCCCGTGCTGGTTGATGGAATGTTTCATGGCAAGCGCCGGAAAATGCTGATGCAGACCTCGCGCAATGGCTATTTCTTTGTGCTGGATCGCACGACGGGCAAG
>DASZAA010000008.1:0-2482 GCA_035945615.1 Terriglobia bacterium | reverse complement strand
GCTGGATATCGACCGCGATACGGCCAGCCGCCTCGGCGTCACGCCCGCGGCGATTGACGCAACGCTCTACGATGCCTTCGGGCAGCGCCAGGTTTCCACCATCTTCACGCAACTGAATCAGTATCATGTGGTGCTTGAGGTCGCCCCGCCTTTCCGAGATAACCCGGACGACCTCAAAAATGTTTACGTCCAATCGAGTACTGGCGCCGAGGTTCCACTCAGCGCAATTGGCCACTTCGAACCTTCCACCACCACCCTTGCCGTCAACCATCAAGGTCAATTCGCGGCTGCCACGCTCTCATTCAATCTCGCGCCCGGAGCGTCTCTCAGCCAGGCCGTCGACGCGATCAATCAGGCTAAGGACGAGATTGGGATGCCAGCCTCCCTCAACGCCAGCTTTCAGGGCGCGGCCGCCGCCTTTCAAGCGTCTCTTGCCAACGAGCCGTTGCTCATTCTGGCTGCGCTCATCACGGTTTATATCGTGCTCGGAGTCCTCTATGAGAGCTACATCCACCCGCTCACAATTCTTTCCACGCTGCCTTCGGCGGGCGTTGGGGCGCTGCTCGCGCTGCTGCTCTTCCATACTGAATTCAGCGTCATTGCTCTCATTGGCATCATTCTACTCATAGGAATTGTGCAGAAGAACGCCATCATGATGATTGACTTTGCCCTGCAGGCGGAGCGTGAGGAACACAAATCGCCCGTGGACGCCATCTACGAGGCCTGTCTGCTGCGCTTCCGGCCCATTCTGATGACCACGATGGCGGCCATGCTGGGAGGCTTACCGCTCGCTCTGGCCACGGGCACCGGCGCCGAGCTGCGCCGCCCGCTCGGAATCACCATCGTCGGTGGGCTGATTCTAAGCCAGGCCCTGACGCTTTTTACGACGCCCGTGGTCTATCTCTTTTTCGACCGGATTGCCGCCCGGCTCCGGCGCTCGGGATCGCGCGCTAGGATCGCCGGCTCTTCCGCCGCAGAGGAATCGGTTTAGGACACCGCACTTGCCGTTCTGTAGCGGCGGATTCTGGCCGCGGCTTTTACTTTAATGATCTGTGGCGGGTACGCCGCCGCTACAACAAAATCCGCAGAGTTTTGGTTGCAAAACTCTGCGCACTAAAAATTCAGCGGGCGAGGCCTTCATGGGGCCGCCGCTACAGATCATCAGGGCCAAGCTTCAGGCATGAACATCTCCGAAGTATTCATTCGCCGTCCCATTGGCGCGTCGCTTTTAGCCTGCGCTCTGCTCCTCGGCGGAATCGCGGGCTATCGTCTGCTCCCGGTCGCGCCCATTCCGCAAGTTGATTTCCCTACCATTTCCGTTGGTGCTTCACTGCCGGGGGCGAGCCCTGAGACGATGGCCTCCTCGGTGGCCACTCCGCTTGAGCGGCAATTCGGCCACATCTCCGGTCTCACCGAAATGACTTCCACCAGTTCGCTCGGCTCGACTTCCATCGTGCTTCAATTTGACCTCAACCGGAACATCGACGCCGCGGCGCGCGACGTACAAGCCGCCATCAATGCCGCGCGCAGCCAGTTGCCTGCCAATCTCCCAAGCAACCCCGAATACCGCAAGATCAACCCCGCCGATGCGCCCATCATGATTCTCGCGCTGACGTCAAACAACCTCCCGCTGGGCGCGCTGTACGACGCGGCAGACTCGGTGCTGGCGCAGCGCATTTCTCAAGTGGAAGGCATCGGTCAGGTGTTCGTGGGCGGCAGCTCAAGTCCGGCGGTGCGGGTGGAGGCCAATCCACGGGTGCTCGATGAATATGGCATCGGCCTTGAGCAACTGCGCTCCGCCCTCGAAGCGGTGGACGTCTTCCGGCCCAAGGGCGAGATCTCCGGGTCCCGGTACTCCTATACGCTCTCAGACAACGATCAGCTTCTGAAGGCGAAATACTATAAACCCCTCATCGTGGGTTATCACAACGGCGCTCCCGTGCGGTTCTCCGACGTGGCTAACGTGATTGACTCGGTGGCGGACGTGCACACCGGCGGATCGGCCAACGGCAAGCGCGCCATCCTGCTCGTGCTCTTCCGCCAGCCGGGCGCTAACATCATCCAGACCGTCGATAACGTTACGGCTATCCTGCCCCAGCTCCGCGCCTCGATTTCACCCGCCATCGACCTCGAGGTCACGCTCGACCGCACACAGACCATCCGCGCCTCGGTGCACGACGTTGAGATCACGCTTCTCATCGCCGTGATCCTGGTCGTGCTGGTGGTTTTTCTTTTTCTCCGCGACGCCTGGTCCACGATTATTCCCAGCATTGCCGTGCCGCTCTCGCTGATTGGCACCTTCGGCGTCATGTACATGCTGAATTACAGCATTGACAACCTTTCTCTCATGGCGCTTACCATTTCCACCGGCTTTGTGGTGGACGACGCCATCGTGGTGATTGAAAACATCACTCGTTATCTCGAAAGCGGGCTCGACGCTTTTCACGCCGCGCTTCTCGGGGCGCGCGAGATTGGCTTTACG
>DASZAA010000007.1:0-6851 GCA_035945615.1 Terriglobia bacterium | reverse complement strand
CTTGTGCGATTACCCGGTGCTGCAAGCGCATCACACGCCGCAGACCATCCTGAAATGCGACTCTTATTTTGACCACACCAAATCAGAAATGAGCCGGTCTTGCGACCGTATTGGAAAGGTTATCAATGAGCGCCTGAAAGTGTTTCACATTGAGACCGTGCTAAACAATGCCATGTTCAACCCCAAAATGGCATTCTTTGTGAAGAACGAAGACCGCCATTCTCTCTACGATCGAGCCCTATTCAAGGCCACGCGTTTGGGCTTGGGGATGCTGCCGCGGCCGCTCAAGCGCAAGATACTTTTTTCTATCCCTGCATTTTATGACATGATCGCTGTCCACGCAGGCGCGACTCTCCCTGTGCACGCAAAAACCCTTGCCTATTGTTACGCGCAATATTGCGTGCCCGTTGAGGGGCAATCGGACGTGGTGGTTTACGGCATTCCGTTCGTTTCGCCCTATAATGTGCACTCTATTTTGAATCCTTTGCTCGTCCAGGTGATGGCGCTTGGTTATTTTCACAATATGTACCGGGGAATGCCGGTCGTGAAAAAAAATGGAGTGCTGATTATTACCCATCCGCTTTACGATGACTTCGATCCGCTCCATCATCCTTCGTATATCGAGTTTTTCCACCGCATCTTGCCTGAGACCCGCGATTCGATGGAGCTACAACGCAAGTATGAGGCGGAGTTCGCCCATAACCCGGATTACATCCGCATGTATCGGAACGGACATGCCTACCACGGCGTGCACCCGTTTTATATGTGGTACTGGGGAGAAAACGGGCGAGCCCATGTGGGCAAAGTAATCGTAGTGGGCGCGGAGAGCGCGCAGGCGGCGCGCACAATGGGATGGGACACCGCGCGCACGATGGAAGACGCGCTTGCCATGGCGCAGACTCATGTGGGGCATAAGCCGAGTATTACGATGCTGCACTTTGCTCCCATTCTCATGGCGGATGTGTCAGGAAGTCCCGAACTCGTTTAGGCCGCTATGAATCGCATTCTGATTACGGGCGCCACTGGGTTCCTTGGAAAACATCTGGTTGAACAATTAAGGGCGCATAAAGAAGAAAGCCTTTTGCGCCTTTTTTCCCGCGGCTCGACCCCGTGGGATAATGACCCGTTTGTAGAGGTTGCGCATGGCGACATTTCGTGCGCGGACGATGTAAAGCGCGCAGCAGAGGGCGTGAGCAAAATCTATCACCTTGCGGGCATTGTTTCCCGCGATCCAAAAGACGCGGCGCTCCTCTATCGCACGCACATCGAAGGCACGCGCAACGTCTGCGAAGCGGCGAGGCGATTGGGTGCCGGCAAGATCGTCATCGTTTCTTCTTCCGGCACAATCGCCGTGAGCCATGAGCCGCTCGCACACCGCGAGGATTCCGGCTATAAGAACGAAATCGTCTCCGAATGGCCGTATTACTTAAGCAAGATTTTTGCTGAAAAACTCGCGCTCGACTATCAATATCGTTATAGCCTGCCCCTGGTTGTGGTCAATCCCAGCCTTTTACTCGGTCCGGGCGACGACAAACAATCCTCAACCGGCGATGTCGCTCTGTTTCTGAAAGGCCAGATTCTGGCTATTCCGCGCGGGGGGCTTAATTTTGTCGATGTGCGCGATGCAGCATGTGGTTTGATTGCAGCCAGCCATGCCGGAAAGCCTGGCGAGCGATATCTGCTGGGCGGCGCGAACTGGACGTTTCAGCAAATGATTGAAACCGTAGCCAGGATTGCGCGCCGGCACGCCCCAAGGCTGAAACCATCTCTCGGAATATCCTTGCTGAGCGCCAGCCTGCTGCGAAAGCTTTTCCCGTTATTGGGTAAATCGTTTGAGCTGGATGACCCGTCCATCAAAATGGCGGATCTCTATTGGTACTGTGATTCCAGCAAAGCGCGCCAGGAACTTGGCTTTGTCACACGAGACCCGGTCGAAACCCTGAAAGATACCATCCAAGACATCCGGCAGCGAATGGAAACGCCGGCAAGTTAGCTGCGGAGTATCCGATCCAACCACTTTGGGCTTATGACTTCAAAAATTGCTGCGATTATCAACCCTCACTCCGCCGGCGGCAAGACCGGAAGGCGCTGGTCTCAAATCGCAAATCAAATTCAACGGCGCCTTGGTCCCGTTACGACGGTGTTTACCAAAAAGCAAGGGCACGCCACGCAGCTTACGCGTGAATTGCTTTCACGAGGGTTCAACCTAATTGTAGGCATCGGCGGAGATGGCACCTTTAATGAGATCGCCAACGGGTTCATCGATGCGGATCATCCAGTCAAGCCCGAAGCGTGCATGGGGATTATTCCAGCGGGCACAGGAGGCGATTTTCAGCGAATGTTCGACTTCTCTTCTCAAAACCGAACGGGCGATGCTATCGAAACTCTGGCAACAGGCGAACCTCATGCGATTGACATTGGAAAAGTGAGTTTTGTGACCGCGCAAGGCAAGGCGGAAGAGCGATATTTCGTCAATCTGGTGAGCTTTGGAATGGGGGGCGCGGTGGCCTCGCGGTCGCGTAATTTTCTCACTCCTCTTGGCGGCCGCATGGCGTTCCTTTGGGCCACGGTTTGCGTGCTGCTTAGCTACCGGGGAAAAAAGATAAGACTTTCGGTGAATAGCGATTGCGGGTCATCTGCATACTGCGTGACCAATGTTGCCATCGGCAATGGCCGCTTTCATGGGGGCGGAATGCACCCATGCCCTACGGCCGTCCTGGATGATGGCGTTCTGGAAATTACAGTCATCGAATACATGAATATGTTCCGGCTTCTGCGGGATATTCGCGTCCTCTATTCCGGGGATATTTACACCCATCCCAAAATTCGGCATCTGCGCGGCACGCACATCGAAGTGTCATCAACCGAGGAAACTTGGATTGAGGTGGATGGCGAGCCGCTGGGCCGGCTGCCGCTTGTGATCAAGGTGTTGCCCAGGATGCTGCCCGTGATGATGAATAAGCACAGCGCGCTGAGGGAAGGAGTAATTGGGGATTGATCTGGTCTAGTAGATCAGATCGAAGAACGTATTGAAGGTTATGTGCTGGAAGCCGATGTAATGTCCATAAAAAGGGGAAGTGGTGGTGTTGTAAACGTCGACAGGGTTCTGATGATTAGTGATGTCATACACCTCCAGGGCTCCCCGGAATTTGTGGTTTTTGAAAATGCCAAAATGCACGAAGGGGATGTGAAAGTCCTTGCTCACCTTCACGTCGAGGGAATAGAAGCGGGGGAAACGGAAGCCTTCCGGGATTCCTACGTAATTTTGCAGCGAGTCAAAGGACGAATAGGGGAAGCCCGTATGGATGTCAAACACAGGGCTGATCGTGAGGCCCCAGGGGACCTGAAATTCACCCCAGGTGATAACACGATTCGGTATATCTGACGGTAAATTTCCAAAATAGTCGGGATGAATGATGGGCTGTTCGAAAGGTACGTAAAGAGCCCCCAGCGTGTTAAGCTCGCCGCGCGCCAGGCTGTAGACATAAGATGCATTGACGTTGGCTTTCTCTCCCGCGCGCCAGCGCACAGTGGTTTCAAATTCCTCATAACGCGAGCTACCCGTGTTGCCGAGCACATACGCATGATCGCCTGACGCCAGATTTAACGGATTTACGACAAATTCATTGTAGCCCCGGCTGGAGAGGAAACTGGCGCGGGCGAGTAGCCCGGGGCGCAATTCCTGGTCAAGCTCCAGGCTCCAAGTATTGTCATACGGGGTTGTCCCAAGCTGGTTGTGGGTGGGAATAATCTGCTTACCGTCGTCGTCCACCAGGCTGTACTGGTTTGAAAAAAGCTCAGGCGGACCAAGTGGCGTTCCGTTCGATCCATACATCGTGACGGTTCTCTCCGGATTTTCCGGGAAGTCCCCCGCAAGCATGGCAACGCGATTGTAAAAAATTCCCGCTCCTCCGTGAATCACCGTCCGGCCCGTATGGGTCGGCGAATAAACAAAACCAAACCTTGGTGCGGGTGCCGCGGCGCTACCGATATTTTCCGTTGAAAACCGCAGCCCGGCGTCTATGCTGAGGAAATCATTCACTACCCAATGGTCCTGGCCGTAGCCTTCAAATTGGGTATCTTCGTCGCTCAAGTGCGCCGGCCCAGAGAAGTCAATCCGTTCGAGGATGTTACCCTGCACATCCGTGATCAGCTCGGGTTGGGAAACGCTTGTGCCGCTGTAGGAACGACGGAAGTAGTTTCCGCCGATTTGGAAGTTATGCGCGCCCCGCCATTTTTTCTGGGGGAAGTCATAGGTTTCCATGAATTGTTGCTGGCTTGCAAATCTCTGATAGGCATTGAAATAGTTTCCGCCGTAGCCGTTGGGCGTAATCAGCATAGGCTGCGTTCCCTGGCCGTGGCCATAAGTGTCAAACTGCATGCCCTCAAACAATGTGGTGAGAATAGCGCCAGACTTAAACAAGTAGCGGTCGGTGCCACCGATGGCATAGCCACGCTGACCGTAATTCGATGACGCCGGTTCCGGCAGCAGCGCGCTGATGTTGTCAAACTCGCGCCGGGCCGGAAAGATGCGGACGTTCGCGGTGAGCAGGTGCTGCGGCGAGAAGATATACTGAAAGTTGGTGAACGAGGAGATGCCTTCTCTTCGTTGCACATTCTTCGGCCATGGGAGACCTTCGGTAAACACCCGATTGAGATCGTAGATAAAGGCCTCGGAAAAATTCAGCTTATTTTTGATTAGCGGTCCGGTGAGGTAAAGCCGCGGCGCGTCTCCCGCAATGCCCTGGATGTGACCCTGCTCGATGAATATATCTGGAATGACATCATTTATTTCCCAGTGCCATTGGTCGAGTGGCGGCTTAGTTTGAAGCGTGGTCAGTCCGCCCGAAAACCTCCCGTATTGGGCAAGGTAGGGGCTCTTGTAAACCTGTAGCTCTTCGATGGTGTCGATAGGCACTTCAACCGAGAACGCCCCGGTAACCGGGTCGACAAAATCCGCTCCGTCGAGGAGCAGTAGTCCCTGCTCTTCGGGCGCGCCCTTAATGTTCAGCTTGCCATCTGGAGTACGCACGACCCCCGGGACCAGCGGCAGCGCCGCCTTGAACTTGAGCTGCGCGAGCGGAAGCGTCATCAGTTCGTTGGCGTTGAACGTGGCGGGCGGTGACCCGTGCTCGGGCGTGGCAGAATTGATTCGTGCTCGCACAGTCGCCGTTTGCCGGAAGATTTCAAGCGGCAGAACGAATCGAATAATAGAGAGCGCCTTGCCCGCAATCACTTCAATGTTTGGTTTTGAAACCGGCTGGCGGCCCACTGCCGCACAGGTCAGCGAATAGGTTCCGGGCATTAGCGCCGGAAAACTGAAGTTGCCCCGTTCATCGGTCGTGGTTTGCAAGCCTTGTCCAGGAAGTCCGCGACCGTTGATCGAACAGACAGCATTTGGAATAGGCTGTTCCTGATCGCTAACAACTTGCCCCTTGAGTGTTTGCGATTGCGGAAGAGACCAGCCACGGATGGCGAAAAATAGCAACCATGCGGAGCAGAGCGCCGCCGCTCGCCAATAATTTGACTGATATTCCATCGGTTATATAGATGCTTGGCTGATGCTGGAGAGTACGCCCCTTCCCCCAAGCGGGGGCAAGACCCAACCCCACTCTAACGTCCGAACGCATCGCGGCTTTTTCAGCGGCCTTCTTTTACTCTAACCTGATTAAACCCGAATTCGCAAATTTCGCCATGCAGTTCTGTTTATGCTTCGCAAACGCAATCCTCGATCGATCTATGCGTAAGAAATTGGCGCCACTGATAAATAATAAAACTGTTCTCAGCACCACCCTCTTGACGGCTTTCCTTTACTGCCATATATATCTCAAAATTCATACTTTAAAAAACTGTTGACACAAAATGGGTGGAACTGTTGTAAGATATCGTCTTTTTGAGAAAGTAGCTCAGCAGACCGCCTAAAAGGGGTTGTGGACCTGCTGAAACTATTCTTCGCAAAGAGGGCTGTGAGGCAAGAGCTTTATGCCTAACAGCTTGAGCACGTTCAGTTGATCAAATCTCTCAGTTCTCGCTTTTTTCCAGCAATGAGTCAGTCTCCGCACACCCGATAACACTTGTTTTTGCATCGCTAATCTCAATCGGAGGAAATCTGAATGAAGTTTTTTATATGCCTATTATTGTGCCTGCTGGGCACAGCAGCACTTGTATGCCGGGCGCAGGCGCAGACTCTAACCCCACTCACACTGAAGCCATTAAATACCCTTTCGGATCCGTCAACATGTCCGGGCGGCCCCCCAAATTACTGCTCTAACTCTACACGGAATCTTATTCCAGAAACTCCCATGGCGCCCCCGGCGGTCAACACACCATTCCGCGATCCTGACTTCGGGTCGAGGATGGTGCGAGTAACCGATGCCAACACTCTTTCAGAATATGGCAGCAACTTTACGGCGCTCAGCTTCATGACCGACTCTTCGCAGGAACAGAACACTTGGGGCGTTTTCGACCCAAGTCTGGGGGTTAGCGGGGGCTATCGATTCGTCGTTGCCGCAATCGACGGCGGAATTGTCCCGTATACCCTCGACGCCACCACAATGAACGTATCGAGGCTTTCAGGCCAGCCAGGAAGTTATCTGAATACGTATGGTACATTCGATTTCGGGAGCGCGGCCTTCAGTTATGTAAACCCTGATATTCTTTACGGCGTGAGCGGAACGCGACTGGTGGCCTATAATTTTTCGATAGGCGAAGAGCCGCTCGTCTATGATTTCGCAAACTGCCCTGGCCTTCCAAGCTACGTTTCTCAACCGTGGATGTACCCAGGCGAACCAAACGTCAGCACAGACGACACCAAATTCAGTGACTATTTCGGGGGCGTGGACCAAGGCGAT
>DASZAA010000006.1:0-15279 GCA_035945615.1 Terriglobia bacterium | reverse complement strand
GCCGCGCCCGGACTGGCTGAAAGTGCGTTTGCCGGGTGGTGAGAATTACCGCGAGCTCAAGGGGATCATGCGCGGGCTGGGGCTGCACACCGTCTGCGAGAGCGCGCGCTGCCCGAATGTGGCGGAGTGCTGGGGCCACCGCACGGCCACGTTTATGATTCTCGGCGACGAGTGCACCCGCCGCTGCGCCTTTTGCGCCGTGCCCAAAGGCGTGCCGCGCGGCAAGGTAGACCTGGATGAGCCGCAGCGCGTAGCTAGGGCGGCAAAGGCAATGGGATTGAAGTACGTTGTGGTCACCTCCGTCGACCGGGATGACCTCAAGGACGGCGGAGCCTCGCTCTTCGCCAGGACCATCCAGGAATTGCGGGAGGTGATTCCTGGCGTGAAAATCGAGGTTTTGATCCCGGACTTTCGCGGCTCTGAGACGGCGCTTGAAACAGTGCTCGCGGCTCGCCCAGACGTCCTGAACCATAATACGGAGACGGTCCCGCGGCTTTACCGGGTCGTCCGACCCGGAGCCCGCTATGAGCGTTCGCTGCGCCTTTTAGCCCACTGCCGGGAAGTTGACCCGTCAATCCCTACCAAATCGGGTTTGATGACAGGGCTGGGTGAAACTTTTCACGAAATCTGCGGGGTGCTGCGGGATTTGGGTCATGCGAAAGTCGATATTGTGACCATTGGGCAGTATCTGCGGCCAAGTGGCGAGCAGTTGCCCGTAGCGCGCTTCTATACTCCGGATGAATTTCGGGCCTTGAAGGGCGAAGGCGAGCGGCTGGGCATCCGCCATGTGGAGTCGGGACCGCTGGTGCGCAGCTCTTACCACGCCCACGAACAAACTCAAGCAGTGACCGGCTGAAAGATTAGAAAATAGCAGGAACGATAAGCGAACATCGCTAAAATCACGGAACGAACCCAAGAAGTCATTTAGAATCAACGTTTCTAATATTTGATCAGTGACCGCAAGATTAGAGAGTTCCAATAATTGGTGCGATTCAGCTTCGTTATTAGGTTCGCTACTTCATTTGAAGTGCTCCTGCGGGTGCAACCGTCTTAGCGCCTCAATCACCTGACGATGGACGGCTTTCTCGGCAAGGCTATCGCCGTTTGCGGTTTGGCTGAGCACTTGTCTGTAGAGGGCCTCGCCTTGCTGGTTCTGGCCCAGACGCATGTCACAACTGGCAACCATCATCTGCCAAAAAGGGTTCCTCGAATATTCGCTTGCAAGCTGCTGAAACAGATTGAGAGCCTTTGAAAACTGCATCTCATTGCGCCGCGTATAGTCCTTGGCCAGGTAGAATTTGGCTTCGGCGCGGGTAAAATCCCCGGATTGTGCTGCTTTCTGCATCTGCTCAATTCCAAGAGCGCGGTTGCCCGCGGGCAGCCCGATCAAAAAGCGGAGCATTTTCACGATAGAGGGCAAGGTGTCCACAAAGTAATTGTAAAGACCGACCCCGGCATAGGCGTCGGTCAGATTAGGATTCATCTGTAGCGCGGCGAGCAGTAAAGGGCGCATCTTTTTGCCCGCGCGCGCCGTGGCCAGGTCGTGAGCGCGCAAGCCTTCAATCCTTGCTTCCAGCGCATATGACATACCCTCATAGAGATCATTGTGTGCTACGTCCCGCTGGGCGTGGATATTGGCTTCCGATTTCTGGATCGCGGTCTCGACAGAATGTTCGAAGGCCGTGTCGTAGGGCGTGTGATAGGAAGTCACCACGTCAAACACGTCGGGGTCAATCAAGTTGGCGGTGGAATAGTAAATTTTCCACCAGATCGCATCCGCTTCGAGCACGTAACCGAGCGGCGAGGAGGGATCGTCATTTTCCGCTTGCCGGAAAAGGCCTATCGCTGCGTCCGGCTCACCATTCATGAGACGCGACATCCCTTGCTCGGCAACCGAGTGTGCCTGTGCTTCGTCCGGAGTTGCGGGCAATGCAGCACGCGCACACATTGCCAATAGAAGCGCGGCCGCACAAGCAGGCGTAGCCAAAGAAATCCGCCATCTTCGCTGATGTATCATATTGTGTTAGATTGTTCCGGCGGCGAATAGGTTTTAGACTGCGTGCTTGCAGTTGTAGCGGCGGCCTCTGACCGCCGGTTTTAGATAGTAAAGACCAGCGGTCGGAACCTGCTAGACTCCGCCGCCACAGCATTTGAGGTGATATGCCGGCAACTCCAAAGAAAGTTTCAGGTTTACTCTACACGAAGGGAACGCTGAGCCGGTCCGGAGACCGCGGCGCGTCTGACTTGCGGCCCGTGGAGATCACGCCGCGCTTTATCTCAAGCGCCGAAGGCTCGGCGCTCATCCGTTTGGGCGAAACACAGATCATCTGCACAGCCAGCGTTGAAGACGGCGTTCCTCCTTTTCTCAAAGGGAGCGGCAAGGGATGGATCACCAGCGAATACGCCATGATCCCCCGCTCCACCGAAACGCGCACGCCGCGCGAAGTCACCAAGGGCCGCCAGAGCGGGCGCACGCTGGAAATCCAGCGCCTCATCGGCCGCGCACTGCGCGCCGTCACCGACCTTGAGACGCTTGGCGAACGCACCGTGTGGATTGATTGCGATGTCATCCGCGCCGACGGCGGAACGCGCACTGCGTCCGTCACCGGATCACTCGTGGCTATGGGGCTGGCGTTTTTGAAGCTGCGCGAGATGCAGGCGCTCAATCGCATCCCGCTCACGGACTACGTGGCCGCTATCAGCGCAGGCATGATTAACAATCTCATTTTGCTTGACCTCGACTACGCCGAAGACTCGCACGCGGACGTAGACTTGAATGTGGCCATGACGGGGTCGGGACGCCTCGTGGAAGTGCAGGCCACGGCGGAAGGAAATTCATACGCCATGGAGGACTTGACCCGGCTGGTTGAAACCGCGCGCCCCGCGATTCAGAAGCTCATTGCGCTCCAACATGCCATCCTGCAGCTTGACCTCCCTCAGTCCTGACGCCGCCCTCTGAACGATGACACATCCCGCCCACAATGCGCCCGTTCCATTGCGCCTGTACCTCGCATCTTCCAATCAAGGCAAGCTGCGCGAGTTACGCCAGGCTGCGAGCGGCAGCGGTATAACGGTGGAGCAGGTTCCGGAAATCGAGAGCTTTCCGGTGTGCGTCGAGGATGGAAACACGTTTGAAGCCAACGCCCGCAAAAAAGCGTTGCACTATGCCGCGCTGGCGCAGGGGCTCGTGTTTGCGGATGATTCGGGGCTTTCGGTGGACGCGCTGGGCGGCGCCCCGGGAGTTTATTCCGCCCGCTATTCGGGGCCGGCGGCAACGGATGAATCCAACAATCAAAAGCTCATCCGCGAACTCCGCCGGATTGCGGATTCGCAACCGCGCGGCGTTACGAAGGAACATTTGCAAGCGCCGGCCGGCGCGCGGCCCGATCTGTCATTCGGAAAATTCTCGGCGCATTATGTTTGCGTCATTGCGCTCGCGGAAGCGGGAAGCTGCATGGCTATTACCGAAGGGCGCGTGGACGGCGTCATCATCGAATCGCCCCGGGGCGAAGGCGGTTTCGGCTACGACCCGTATTTCTTCTACCCTCCCTTTGAAAAGACGTTTGCTGAAATCTCGGCGGAGGAGAAGTTCGCGGTGTCACATCGCGGCATTGCCTTCCGCAAGCTGGTGGATTATCTCGCGGCGCGATATTTCTAGTTCGGCGCTGCCGGCCGGCGGCGAGCCGCTTCCTGGCGGATGCGGTTCCAGGTTTTGAACCAATGAACGGCGAGGATTACAAACAGTATGCAGTAGGCAACGGCTAAGAGGAAGACAAACAATTCGGCGAAGATGTCATAGACGGTGTTCATGTTCTTATTCTTAACTTACCACACCGCAAGCATTGCGTTGATCATACGCCATAATGGAAGCTAAAGTGATGCTTAATGGACTAAATGTGCCAACACGCTTCGCAAACTTAACCGGGTTTGTGCTGGCCGGCGGCGGCAGCAAGCGCATGGGGCGTCTCAAGCAGGACTTGGCGCTTGGCGGTGAGCCGATGCTTTCCCGGCAAATTGGCTTGCTGAAATCGTTGTGTGGACGGGTTGGCATTGTGGGCGGCCCGAAGCCGCGCAACGAAGAGAGCGATTTTTTCTGTGAGGATGAATGGCCGGGACGCGGTCCGCTGGGCGGCATTTTCAGTGGTCTTGCGCGTACACGCACAGAATATAATTTGTTTGTGGGTTGCGACATGCCATTTCTCACGCCCGCTTTTCTGCGCTACCTCAGCGCGCGGACAATGGCGGAGTGCGCTAGCGTCACCGCGCCCGAAGCAAGTGACTTGCGCGTACAGCCGCTCTGCGCGATTTACCGGAGAGGCGCGCGGGCGGTGATTCGGATGAGCTTAATGAGGGACGCCAATAAGACCTCTGGATTTTACAGTCGTGTTTGTTGCTTGATCGTCCGTTGGCGGGAGATCAGCCGCGCTGGCTTCCGCCCGGACATCTTCACCAACGTTAACACCCCCGCGGATTACGAAGCAGCCGGGAAGAGTATGGAGTTGAAACTGTAGCGCGGTGTTCGTTTTGTAACGCTATTGCTTTTCGTCGCAACCATTAGCCGCGGAATCAAACTACGAACCCAGCGCTACAAACCAGCTTTGAAGGCGGCAAAACTTGACCGATCCAATTTTAAAAACGGCGAGCAAGCCTTACATTGAATTCACGCACGTTTCAAAATCGTTCGGCGGGCAGCATGTCTTGCAGGATGTAAGTTTCAACGTGCGCCGGGGTGAGACGGTGGTAGTGCTGGGGCGCAGCGGGGTAGGAAAGAGCGTTACGCTCAAGCACATTCTGGGATTTCTCATGCCCGATGAAGGCGAGGTCTGCGTCAACGGACAGAATGTGGAGAAGATGACCGAGGCTGACCTTACCGAAATGCGCAGCAAGGTGACGATGGTATTCCAATCCGGCGCGCTCTTCGACTCGCTGAGCGTGGCTGAAAATGTTGCTTATCCTCTGCGCGAGCGGTCGATGAGACCGGATGCGGACATGAGCGAAGAGAAAATCGAAGAGAGCGTGCGGCAGTTGCTTGGGCTAGTCGATCTCGAAAATGTTGAAGAACTCATGCCCTCCGATTTAAGCACGGGCATGAAGCGTGCGGTGGCGATTGCGCGCGCGCTTGCGGCGGCGCCCGAAGCCATTCTCTATGACGAGCCCACGACGATGGTCGATCCTCTCATGGCGCATACGGTGGGCGAGCTGATTCTGAAACTCAAGCGGCGGCGCGGGCTGACTTCGGTAGTGGTCACGCACGATATGAAACTGGCCCGGAAGCTGGCCGACCGCGTGGTGTTCCTCGCCGAAGGCCGGGTCGCTTTCTTCGGCCCGATGAGCGAAATGGACTCCTGCTCAGACAAGCTGATTCAGGAATTCATCCAACTCGACGAGCTTTCGCTGGAGAAATTGAGATAGGTGTATTTGTAGCGGCGGCCTCTGGCCGCCGGTTTTTACTAATTTAAACCCGGCGGTCAGAGGCCGCCTCTCCACGCGATGACCATCCTGAATTATGGCGCTCTGTATAGCTCTGCTTTGTTATGAGAACACAGCGGCGCCGGCCTAAACTCGGTCAGCACTTTCTCAGCGGCGCGGACTATTGCCGGCGTATCGCGCAATCTCTGCCTCTCGCTGCGGATGACTTGATCATCGAAATCGGCCCTGGCCGTGGCGCGCTGACGAAGTTGCTTGCGGATCGCGTCGAGCGGCTGGCCGCGATTGAACTGGACGCGAAGCTAGCTGGGAGCCTCCGGCAGACTTTTGAAAACGTTCCCAGCATTGAGATTATTGAAGGCGATATTCTTAAAACGGACATTGCGCAAATCTGTCGCTGTCGCAAAAAAGACTACTGCATTGTCTTTGGAAACCTGCCTTACTACATCACTTCGCCCATTCTGCATCATCTATTTGGCGCTCATGCGCGTATCCGTCGCATGGCCCTTCTCGTGCAAAAAGAAGTGGCAGAACGAATCACAGCGGGGCCCGGCTCGCGCGACTATGGGTACTTGAGCGTGCTTGCGCAATTCCACGCTTCGCCTGGCATCGCTTTTGAAGTGCCACCGGGCGCCTTTTCACCTCCGCCCAAGGTTTATTCGGCACTGGTGGATTTTCAAATGGCTCCCCGCTTTCCTGCTTGGAACGCAGAAAAAAATAGGGCCTTTCTGGCATTCGTCCGGGCTTGTTTCGCTCAGAAACGCAAAAACCTGTTGAATAATCTAACCACCTATACGCGTCCGACCGTGGGCCACGCGCTCGAATCGCTGGCGCTGAGCGCGCGCGCCCGCGCCGAGCAACTGAGCTTAGACCAGTTCAGGGCGCTCTTTAATCGTCTAGCCCAGCCATTCGCAACCGGGCAGCTTAAAGAAGGCTAGGAAATGGCCGGGTGAAGCCGCTTCGAAGTCAGCCTGAGCTAAGAATCTCTTGGATTAGGGCGCGTTTGGCGTTACAATAGCACCAGCATTTGAAGACGGCTTTGGGGTAAGGGCGGGGGAGCAGTTGAGTCTGCACTGAAAGATCTGGGGAGCCGGTTCAGGGCGGCCATTGAGTTTCTTTCCGCAAGATTAAAAAGGCACAGAAGACTTACTTTGATGTAGTGGCGGACGCCCTTATCGAAAGAGCACCGTGGCTTGGGAGCTTGTGTGAAGATTATGCTCTCGGACGGGATAGTTAGCGGGCAGCTTGTTAGACAGGCCAAGGGTCTTGACACTTTGCAAAATGCGATAAAATTCAATCTATGACGATGCTTCTTCATCCTGCAATGTTGGTAAGCCCGCTCGAGCCGGTGGCGCATTACGTTGGAACTATTTTCAAAAAAACGCCTTTCCAGGGGCTTTACGAGCCGAATGCGTTCGACCTTTCCATTATTATTCCATATTTTGCTTTCTTGATTGTGCTCTCGGTTTACGGCGTCCATCGCTATTTTCTGACTTACGTCTATCTGAAGAACCGCCGCAAGCTTTCAAAGCCTCCCCAAACGTTCGACGAACTGCCAAAGATAACAATTCAACTACCGATGTATAACGAACGCTATGTAGTGGAGCGGCTTCTTGAGGCCGTGAGTCAGATTGACTATCCGCACGACAAACTCGACGTGCAGGTGCTCGACGACTCGACCGATGAAACGGCTTTTATCTGCTCACAACTAGTGAGCGACTACCGGCAGGCGGGATTTCCCATCTCTTATCATCACCGCACCAACCGCGAAGGATTCAAGGCCGGCGCGCTGGCAGAAGGATTGAAGATTGCCGAAGGCGAGTTTGTCGCTATCTTCGATGCCGATTTTGTCCCGCCGCCTTCGGTCATCCGTGAGATGCTGCCCTACTTCACCGACCCGAAAGTGGCTGTCGTTCAGGGCCGCTGGACTTGGATCAACCGCCACTACTCAAACCTTACCGAGATTGAGGCCATCATGCTGGATGGCCATTTCGTAATTGAGCACGGCGCGCGGCATCTTTCCGGACGATTTTTTAATTTCAACGGAACCGCTGGGATGTGGCGCCGTGAAGCTATCGAGGACGCGGGTGGCTGGCAGCATGACACGCTCACCGAAGACACTGACCTTAGCTACAGGGCGCAATTGAGGGGTTGGAAGTTTGTCTATGACCCGAAAATTGAATGCCCTTCTGAGCTTCCTGTCGAAATGAACGCCTTCAAGACGCAGCAGGCGCGATGGGCGAAGGGTCTGATGCAGACCGCCAAAAAGCTGCTGCCGGTCATCTGGAAAAGCGACCAACCGCTTTACATCAAGATCGAGGCTACGCTTCACCTAACCGCCAACATTTCATATCCTTTGATGATTTTGTTCTCACTCATTCTGTTTCCAGCCTTGATCGTCCGCTTTTACCAGGGCTGGTTCCAAATGCTTTACTTGGATTTGCCGCTCTTTATCGCCTCCACTTGTTCGGTTGGCAGCTTCTACATGGTGGCGCAGCGCGAGCTTTATCCGCGCTCGTGGGGAAGCCGTGTCAAATACATCCCCTTTCTGATGGCGGCGGGCATCGGTCTTTCGGTGGTGAATGCCAAGGCGGTGATTGAGGCGTTTTTCGACAAGAACGCGGAGTTTGTGCGAACTCCAAAATATCGCGTTGAGGGGCGCGGGGCGGGCTGGGAGCGAAAGAAGTATAAGAAGCGCAGCGGATGGATTCCTTACATCGAACTCGGACTTGCCGGCTACTTCATATACTCAACCGCCTATTCCATGACCATCCAGAATTACCTCACTGTGCCCTTTTTGATGCTCTTCTTCACTGGCTATTCGTATATGGGGACGATGTCGCTGTTTCAGGCGCCGCTTCGCCATCTCTGGACCGTTCTACCTTCCGCGCTACGCCAGCGCGAAGTTTCCGCCGAAGTGGAGACGGTTGGCCCCTAGCAGTAGCCTCGGCCAATCCCTTAATGACTTACTATGGGGCTAGACCCGTTGAAACGCCCATGGTCAGGCATTGATCCCGGCTACTCGATTAACCCCTACTTTTCCACATCTACAGGGAAGCCCGCTTCCTTCCAACCTTTCAATCCGTCTTGATAAACCTTCACGCGGGCGTTGTTAAAGCCACGCGCTAGCACAACGCGCGCCGCCGCGCGGCTGAACGCGCACACGTCGTCAGACGATCCGCCCCGTGCTCCGCTTTCATAGAACACAAGCACTTTGTCTTTGGGAAGCGTATTCCATTTCTGCGTGATGTCCTCGAGTGGAATGTTAATTGCTCCAGGAATGTGGCCCGTGGCAAATTCGTTAGCATCGCGGACATCGACAAAAACCGCCTTGGGATTGCCGTCATACAGTTTTTTGGCCTCTGTTGTGTGGACGAGCGTTGGCTGCTGCAGCTTTGCCTCATCGGGACTGCAGGCGAGCGGCGATCCACCCCCAAGCGCATTGGCGCTGCCCCCAAACGGGTTTACAGCACCCAGACCTCCGCTATTCGCGGCGGCAGAGGGCGCTGGCGCAGAAGCCGTCTCGCCGGGACTGTTGGCAGCGGTGCTCTGCGACAGTGCAGAAGTCGCGGGAACAGGAGGTGCTGAGGCTCCGGCTTGGGCAAGCTGTGCATTCAGCATGGATGAAAGTTGGACATAGTTTGGCGGCCCGTAGATTTCCTGATGCCCCACGAAAAAGGTAGGCGTGCCCACCACGCCCAGCGCCTTCCCATCGGCAATGTCCTGCTGCACGCGCGACGCCATCTTTCCGGACGCAAGGCACGAATCAAACTGAGTTGTGTTCAGGCCCAAGTCGCCTGCATAACGATCCAGCGCGCTGACGCTCAGGTCTGCTTGCCTTTGGTAAAACAGTTTTTCCGCATCCCAGAATTTGCCCTGTGCTGCCGCGCATTCGCTGGCCTCAGCGGCTTTCTCCGCTTGCGGGTGCACGCTCGCCAGTGGAAATTGCCGGAAAACGAAGCGGATTCTTGACCCGTATTGATCAAGCATTTGCACAACACTTTTCTGGGCCAATCCGCAGATAGGGCACTCAAAATCACCAAATTCCACCACGGTCACAGGCGATTGCAAGTCGCCGGTGGCATGACTATCCGGTCTGACTAGGTGCTGCTCCAGCGCCGCCGCAGTCGCGGACTTGGGCAGGGCCATTTCCCCTGAATGCGAAAGGTGAACGAAAGCGGCGCTTCCGGCGATTAGCATGATGATAAAAAGGACAAATTGCGCGCGCAAGGTGGCGAGGGCCGATGAAGCCTCAAGAGGCTGTGGAGGCTTGACCACACCGTAAATTGCCAGTAAAAGGATCAGCGTCACGGCAATCGCCGAGGCCACGCACCAGGCGCACCAGGCGTGCAGCACGAACGCTTCAACCCCGCTTAGCCCGAGCGACGCTACGAAACCGGCGGCCGAAACGATTAATATCACATAGCGAATCGGGACGTTCAGACCCTGGCCGCTCAGACTCTCCGCCACCGCAAGTAGCGCAAGCGCGCCATACATGACGGCACCGTACAGAGGCAGGGGCAGGCCAAAAAGGTGAGAATAGGCGCTCGCTCGCGCCACGTCACAGCCTGTGCCGAAGCAGACCAGTGGACGCGAGGGCGACGTGTAAACCCACCAAAGATAAATAGAATCAAACAGCCCGAAGAGGCTCAAAAGTAGTGTCAGGAACTTTCGCATGAAACCATTCTACCCTTTCCTCCGCTGCCCGCGCGACGGGTTGGCCAGTGGTGTGAGGGACGAAAAGTATAGCCGGCCTTCTATTTCGCATATAGAATCGTGATTCCTGCTTCTGCTTCCTGATGCGGAAAGCATAGCCCACACAATGCCAATGTCCTCTCGCGGGAAACAACAAATCGGCCGATGGGGTCTTACCTGCGTCATTTTCTTTGTGGTATCTGGCGGCGCCTATGGCCTCGAGCCGTTGGTCGGTTCCCTCGGAGCAGGCTGGGCGGTGGTTTTAATCCTGGCCGTCCCTCTCTTCTGGTGCCTGCCCATTGGTTGGATGGCCTCGGAGCTTGGCAGCGCCATTCCCGAAGAGGGCGGATATTACGTCTGGGTCCGTCGCGGCCTGGGGAACTTTTGGGGATTCCAAGAAGGCTGGTGGACGCTTTGCTATACAGCCGTGGATATGGCTCTTTACCCGGCCCTTTTCATCGATTATCTAGCCTATTTTTGTCCTTCTCTCGCGCTCTCGGGTCATGATCCTGCGGGCACGTACGTGCTACGTTGGCTGGTGGCGCTGGCTGTAATTGCCACGGGCTTTCTGGCCAACTGGCGTGGCATCCGCGTAGTTGGAAATAGTTCAGCCGTCAGCGCCGGATTTGTGGTTGCGCCCTTCGTCGTCATCACGTTTCTTGGATTCCGGCATCGCGGCTCACTAGAAGCCTGCATCTCTGCGGTTACGCACGGCTTCACCCACGGTCACAGCTCGCATTTGCTCGCCCTGGGGCTGGCCACGATTTTGTGGAACTATTCCGGCTGGGATAATGTTTCCACTTTTGCGGCGGAGGTAAAAGACGCGCGCCGTAGTTATCCTTTTGCGCTCGGCGCGGCGCAACTGCTGATCCTTGCAGCCTACCTGCTTCCTGTGCTCGCGGGCATCGCCTATACCACCAGACCAGCCCTTTGGAGTGAATCGGCGGGGTGGCCCGACATTGCACGCCTGATGGGCGGCCCGGCATTCGGATTGATTGTGGCCGCGGCGGCGCTCGTCTCTGCATGGTCGATGTTTAATAGCCAACTTCTCTACGTCTCGCGGCTGCCTTATGCAATGGCGTGCGAGGGCTGGTTCCCTGCGATCTTCACCCGCCTTTCGGGACCCGCCTCGGTCCCGCTGATTACGCTCGGCGCATCTTGCCTGGTGGCGGCAGCCTTCACTATATTTCCTTTTACTAAGCTGGTGGTGCTCGACATTTTGCTTTATGCGATCGAGGTATTTCTAGAGTTCCTCGCGCTCATCGCGCTGCGCGCCAGGGAGCCTGAAATGGATCGTCCCTTTCGCGTGCCCGGCGGCTGGCCGGTGCTGATTCTCATCACGGTCTCGCCTATGGCGCTCGCGGTGGCGGTTGCGGTTGAAAGTCTGCGCGGCGCGCATTCGGGACTTTACCAACTGCTGGTCATTCCCGCCATGATTCTGAGCGGCGTCTGGCTTTATTACCGGAGGCGCGAGCTCATGCCGGTTATTGCCGCTCCTCGAAAAAGAACGACGTAAATAGCCGTGGGTCAGAACTTACAACCCCAGTCTAAAGTTGTAGAGACGTTGTCTTGCCCCCAGTTTTATTGTTTATGGGCCGGTGGCCAGAGGCGCCGAGACAACAGCCTTTTCAGAGTAAATTCTGCTACCGCAAGGTAGTCCTTGGGAACTTCCCCTCCAAAAAATTCGTAACAGAGGATGTGACAAAACTCGTCCGGCGACGTCAAAGGTTCAGAGTAGGGCATTCATTTTGGAGGCAAAATGAGAAATATAAAAAGCGCGGTTATGGCCGCCATCGTGCTTGCAGTTATTACGTTTGGAATCAGAGGTGTTGTGCAGGCGCAGGATGAAAATGCGCACAGGCAGGAATTTCATCAAACTTATAACCTCAATTCTACCGGGCAGGTAAGCCTGGAAAACATAAATGGGAGTGTCCAGATTACCGGTTGGGACCGCAATGAAGTGAAGGTGGACGCCGTCAAGAGCGCGGAATCAGAAGATATGCTGAGCCGGATCAAGATCGACGTAACCTCTTCGCCGGACGGGATTTACATTAAGACGGACCTCCCGCACGACATGTTTGAGCATCACCGCAACTGGGGCGTGAATTACACGCTCATGGTTCCCAAGCGCGCGTCTCTTGAGAAGATTGACCTAGTGAACGGCGGCATTCAGATTCGCGATATCTCGGGCGACGTTCGGGCGTCTTCCGTCAATGGAGCGGTGGATGCGCGCGACCTTTCGGGGGCCGTTCATCTCTCAGCAGTGAATGGCCCGATTCAAGCGGCTTTCAGCGAGGTTTCTGATCCTGTATCGGCAAGTTCTGTCAACGGACCGATCACCATCACGCTGCCTGCCGGGGTCCGCGCGAGCGTGAGCGCCAGCACCGTGAATGGAAGCATTGACAACAACTTTGGAATGCACGTCACCGGCCATCTGGTCGGCCACAGCCTTGAAGGGTCCATTGGAAGCGGCGGGGCGGAGATTAACCTGAGGAGCGTCAACGGTCCCATCCACATTCGCTCAAATTCAGGCGAGGTCGAGTAATAAATGCTGTGACGGTTGGCAATGCTCTTTCTTCATGCGAGCGACTTTCCGCCATCCACGATAAACACTTGCCCGGTAGTGAAGCGGTTCCTGGTGGCGAGGAACACCACCAAGTCCGCAATATCTTCAGCGCGGCCGCCCTTCTGAAGCGGCATTCGGCGGATGATGGCTTTCATGCTGGGATCGCACTCCTCGCCCGGGAAGAGGATGGTTCCGGGAGCAATCGTGTTCACAAGAATTTTGGGCGCGAGCGCGCGCGCCAGACATTTGGTCAGCATGATCAGCCCTGCTTTTGAGGAACAGTAGTGCATGTAGAGAGGCCAGGGTTGTATTCCGCCCAAGGACGATAGGTTGATGATTTGTCCGCGCTTCTGGGATGTCATCAGACGGGCGGCGGCTTGAGCGCAAAAAAACTGACCTTTGAGGTTTGATCCGAGCGCGCGGTCCCAGTCGCTTTCGGTCAAGCGATCCCAGCGGACCGGGAAGAACACACCCGCGTTGTTCACTAGAAGGTCGAGCCGGCCGAATTTTCTTTTCACTTTCTCGAATATGCGCGCAACCTCGCGCGGCTTGGCAACGTCCGCGCGTACCGCAAGCGATTCGACCCCGAGCGATCTGATATCATTTGCGACCGTTTCCGCTTCTTCCTTGGAGGTGTTGTAATTCACCACCACGTGCGCGCCTGCCGCCGCGAGCGCAAGCGCGATAGTCCGGCCAATCCTCCGTGCCGCGCCGGTGACGAGTGTCACTTGGCCTCCAAGCGAATTTTCCTTGCCCTGCGTTTTCATAACAGCCTCCTTGACCCCTCCCGCTCTGCTTGCATAGAATTCATTCTTGTCCTTGAAAAATCAAGTTATTGTTTATGCGAAGCCCGGCTGCTGCCTCTGCGATAAGGTGAGGGAGCAGTTGCGCCGCCTCCGGCAACAGAACGATTTTTCCTGGGAAGAAGTGAACATCCTTGAGGACCCCGAGACGTTCTCAAAATTTAAAGAGAAGATTCCAGTGGTTTTTGTGAACGGCCGCCTGGCGTTTCAGCACCGGCTTGCCGAAAAGGAATTTCTAGATCTGCTGTTGTAGCGTAGGCATCTCTACTTTAAGATTTTGAATTTCCAATTTCGGAGAAGCCGCAGGGTTTTAACCGCGAAACTCTGAGCTACAAAAACCGGCGGCGGGGCACTGCTGCTACAGCGAAAAGGGTGTACATGAAACTTGATCTGCTTTCCATCACCGCGCATCCAGACGACACGGAGCTGACCTGCGGCGGGACTGTCATCAAGATGGTCGAGTCCGGGTACAAGGTAGGCTTGCTCGACTTGACCGGGGGCGAATCCGGCACGCGGGGTAGTTCCAGCCTGCGGTCTAAGGAAGCGGCGCGTGCCTCGCACGTGATGGGCATCGCACATCGTGAGAATCTAGGACTTCCCGATGCGGCGCTTGAGCACTCCCGCGACTACAAGCTGAAGATCGCGGAACGCATCCGCGCGCTGCAGCCGCGCGCGGTGATCCTGCCTTACTGGGCGGGCCGCCATCCTGACCATTACACGGCCGGCCAGATTGGTTACGAGGCCTGCTTCCTCGCTGGGCTTTCGAAGGCGCCGATTGCAGGGAAGCCGTTCCGGCCCTATAAGATTATTTACGCTACAATGTACGTGCCTTCGGAGCGGCCTACGTTTGTGGTAGATATCACGCGGCAGTTTGAAAAAAAACTGAAAGCTATTCTGGCCTATTCGTCGCAATTCTCGCCCCGGAAAGATCAGCAGAATTTATTTCCTTCGCAGTCAGACCTGCGCGAGCGCGTGGGGTCGCTCGCCCGGCATTTTGGGCTTATGATCGGCGTGCGCTATGGAGAACCATTTATCACGCGGGAAGTAGCCGCAGTTGAAGACGTGGTGACGATGCCCGTGAAGTCAATCTGAATGTTGAATGGCAAGATGTGAAAGAACAACAGCCTCACGCAAAGGCACAAAGAAGCCAAGAAGCCGGCGCGGCAGAGCCGCACCACACGCCGGACACGTCATGCTGAGCGAAGCGAAGCATCTGCTGTTGATACGGGGGAAAAGGTAGATTCTTCGCTGCGCTCAGAATGACGAGCAGTAGAATCGCCGCAGTTCAAAACGAGAGGATCATTACAAACATGACAAATCAGATTGCGCTCGTCACTGGCGGGGGCAGCGGCATTGGCCGCGCGGCCAGCCTCACCCTGCAATCCGCCGGCTTTTCCGTTGTAATCGCCGGCCGGCGGGCGGCGGCGCTCGAAGAAACCGCTGCGCTGGCGGCGCCTGCGGGCGGCAAAATGCTTTGCGTGCCTACAGACGTGACCCAGGTTGATTCCGTCCGCGCGCTTTTTGCTAAAACCCGCGAGGCCTTTGGCCGCCTGGACCTGCTCTTTAATAACGCAGGCGCGGGAGCGCCCGCCGTTCCGATGGAAGATATCACGCTGGAGCAATGGAGCGCGGTGGTGGCCGTCAATTTGACGGGGTCGTTTCTGTGCGCGCAGGAGGCCATCAAACTGATGAAGGCGCAGCAGCCACGCGGCGGACGCATTATCAATAATGGCTCTCTCTCCGCCCAGGCGCCACGCCCCAATTCAGCGCCCTATACGTCCACTAAGC
>DASZAA010000005.1:0-1832 GCA_035945615.1 Terriglobia bacterium | reverse complement strand
AGTTCATGAATTTGTGGAGCCCGCCCAGCCGACGAATCGTCTCATGCCCCGGCCGCAGATACAAATGATAGGTGTTCCCCAGAATGATCTTCGCGTCCAGATCGTTGATGAGATCCCGCGGCAGCAGGCCTTTGACGGTAGCCTGCGTCCCCACCGGCATGAACACCGGAGTCTCGATGTCCCCATGCGCCGTATGTAAAACGCCCGCGCGCGCACCCGTATGCGGACAAGTGGCCTGGATTTCAAAACTGAGCACTGTGATCTATTGTAGGGTGAGGAGCTGACCTGCCCCCAATTTCTCTACCAAACGAAACTAGAGTTCTCGGCTAAATCATAACTCCTTCGGACTTCCCCTTCATCCTCGTATCAGAAGCCTTTGAGCGGACTGGGGAGTCTGTCAAGGACGCGCCGGTTTTGCGCGCCGCCAGGGAATCCTTGACAGGCTCCCCGGTCTGCTCTACGACGGTGGTCGAGGATGAAGGGGACCATCGGCGAGCAAACTCGGCTGGCGTCCGGTACGCCAAGCTGCTATGCGGTCGGCGCTGATTGTAGTCCTCGCGCCAAGCCTCGATCTTGCGCCTTGCGTCGGCCAGGTTCTCAAACCAGTTCGCATTCAGGCACTCATCTCGAAAGCGGCCGTTGAAGCTTTCGATGAAACTGTTCTGCGTCGGCTTGCCGGGCTGAATGTGAACCAGCCGGATGCCGCGCTGTTCGGCCCACGCGAGAAAGCAACGGCTGGTGAACTCCGGTCCGTTGTCGACACGGATACTTTCCGGACCCGTCCCACGGCCCGCAATCACAGCATCCAACATGCGCGTCACCCGCGGGGCCGACAGCGAACAATCGACCTCAATCGCGGGAACCTCTTTCGTGAAGTTGTCCACCAGCGTCAGCGCCCGCAGTGCGCGGCCATTGGCCAGCGCGTCGGAAACGAAGTCCATGGACCACTCCTGATTGGGCCGCACAAACAGCGGCATCGTGGCCGAGCCACGCTCCAGCCGCTTCCGTTCGCGCCGCCGCACTCCCAACCCGGCTTGCTGATAGACGCGAAACAACCGCTTCGGGTTTACCGTTTCGCCCTTCTGTTCCAGCAGCACGCCGAGCCGCCGATAGCCCCAGCGCGGTTTCTCCCGAGCCAGCGCCGTCAGCTTCTTGCGCAGATCCGCATTGCGATCCGGCATCGGCTGATAGCGATAGCTGCTGCGGTCCATCTGATTCAGCTCGCAGGCGCGGCGTTCACTGAGGTTGAACTTTTCCATCGCGAACGCCACGTCCTGGCGGACGCCTACGAGCTCCACCCGTTTTTTGCGATGACCGCTTTCATCACTTCCTTGTCCAGGCTGAGGTCGGCCACCATGTGTTTCAGACGGCGGTTTTCATCTTCCAGTTGCTTGAGACGCCTGGCGTCGCTCACCTGCATTCCGGCGTACTTGCTCTTCCAGGCATACAGCGTCGCAGCGCTGACGCCCAGTTCACGAGCCACCTCGGCGGTCTTGCGGCCACCTTCCATCTGCCTCACCGCCGCGATCCTCTTCTCCTCGCTGTGCCGGCTTTTTTTCATGCTCCGTTCTCCTTTCTAAACTGGAGAACTCTAATTATGGCTGGAGGAGTTTACCGGGGGCAGGTCATTATATCTTTACTATTGAAAAGCTAGCCCGCGGTGAACCTGTTACGATCAACGAAGCCGGATTGAACTAGAGGCTGAGAAATTCAGCCGCCGCGCGATAAGTCGACGATGTCAACGGACAAGGATATAAGACGCTCTTTGTTGAAGCCGCTCACCAGGCGACGGCAACTATTGGCGGATCGCAAAGGCATCGTTGAAGCCTTAG
>DASZAA010000004.1:0-11836 GCA_035945615.1 Terriglobia bacterium | reverse complement strand
CCCCATGAAGGCATTCTCCGTGCGCTGGACGGGAACAATTACACCACCCGGCGCCGGAGACTACACTTTTGGGGTTAACAATCACCGTTGTTTCCGCTGCGAAGGTCATGAGATCTTCAAAGTCTATCTTGATGGAAAGTTAGTCATCGATAGCGACTCATCTAACCGGCAGTCCGGCCCATCGTCGTTCACAGCCTACTTTGCAGACGCCGCGCCGCACGCTTTGCGCGTGGATTATTCGCATCTGTCGCCGCTCTTTGGCGCCGGCGCCGTGTTCAACTGGAAACCTCCTGTTGAAGTCTTACGCGACAAGGCCGTTGAGGCCGCAAAGAAGGCGGATGTGGTGGTGGCCATTGTGGGTCTCTCGCCTCATTTAGAAGGCGAGGAAATGCCAATCCATATTGAAGGGTTCAATGGCGGCGACCGCACGGATATCATTTTGCCTGCTGTGCAGCGGGATTTACTTCAAGCTCTGGCTGCCACGGGCAAGCCGTTGGTCGTGGTGCTGATGAATGGCAGCGCGCTGGCTGTGAACTGGGCCGAGCAGCACGCCGCCGCTATTCTTGAAGCTTGGTATCCGGGCGAAGATGGCGGAACCGCCATTGCTGAGACTCTCTCGGGGGCAAATAATCCTGCCGGCAGACTTCCTATCACTTTTTACTCGGCGCTTAGCCAGCTTCCGCCCTTTGAAGACTACTCAATGCAGAACCGGACTTACCGTTATTTTCACGGAAAGCCCCTTTACACGTTCGGATACGGGTTAAGTTACTCGAGTTTCGCATTCAGCAACATTCACCTTTCCGCGAAATCGCTCCACGCCGGCCAGCCGCTTACGGTAACGGCGGATGTGCGTAACACGTCCAAGGTCGCGGGCGATGAGGTGGCGGAGCTTTATCTAAGCTACCCGCCCTCGCAGACGGCGCCCATCCGCGCGCTGAAGGGATTCGAGCGCATTCATCTGGCGCCGGGCGAGGCAGGGAAGATTTCCTTCACGCTCAGTCTCCGCGAGCTAAGCCAAGTGTCGGAAAAAGGAGAGCGCCGGATTTTGCCCGGTGCTTACAGTGTTTACACCGGCGGGAGCCAACCCGGAACTGGTTCGGAAGGGGTAGAGGCTTCGTTTACGATTACAGGCGAGCAGGCGTTGCCCCGTTAATGCCGTTCTGATGAGCCAGGGTTATTCTTTTTCCACTCAGCAATGGCTTCGAGCCTTTCCTTTAATCGCTTCTCAAAACCCTCTGATGTGGGTTGGTAGTAGTGGCGTCCGATGAGGTTTTCCGGCAGGCAGGGCATATTCGTCAATCGGGCATCCGCATCATGAGCGTACTGATAGCCCTTTCCATAACCGAAACCCTTCATCAGCCCCGTTACAGCGTTTCTCAGGTGGAGCGGTACCGGCTCGGCCACCGTCTTCTGCGCGTCTTCTTTAACCGCTGAATAGCCCGTGTAAAGAGCGTTGGATTTGGGCGCGAGCGCGAGATACACGGCCGCTTCTGCGAGAGCCAAGTCGCCCTCCGGCATCCCAGTGAAATGCGCGGCCTGCATGGCAGCAACGGTGAGTCCAAGCGCATGTGGGTCCGCCAGACCGATATCTTCGGACGCCATGCGGATCAGCCGACGCGCGATGTAGAGCGGATCTTCCCCGGCTTCAAGCATCCGGCCCAGCCAGTAGAGCGCGGCATCAGGATCTGAGTTTCGCACCGACTTGTGCAGCGCCGAGATCAGGTTGAAATGCTCTTCACCCGCTTTGTCGTAGAGCAGCATCCTGCGCTGGATCACGTCTTCGAGAACAGCATCCGTAACAACAGCCTTGCCCTCGCCGTCGCGCACGGCAGCCGCCACCGCAGCTTCGAGTGTGTTGTAAGCCGAGCGCGCATCGCCGTTAGCAAAGACTGCAATCTGATGTAACTGATCGTCTGACACCGCCGCGTGCTCCTCACCAAGCCCTCGCGCTGAGTCATGGAGCGCGCGATCAAGCAGTGCCTGGATTGCTTCAACCGTAAGCGACAACAGTTGATAAACTTTTACCCGCGAGAGAAGTGCCGAATTGACTTCAAAAGAGGGATTTTCGGTGGTCGCGCCGATCAAAATGATGTCGCCGCGCTCGACGTAAGGCAGGAATGCATCCTGCTGAGCCTTGTTAAAGCGGTGGATTTCGTCAACGAACAGGATCGTGCGGCGCCCAATCTGCCGGCTGCGTTGCGCTGCCGCCATCACATCCTTGATCTCACGAATGCCAGCGAGAACGGCGCTGAATTTCACGAAATCGCTGCGGGTCTTCCGGGCAATGATTGCGGCCAGCGTAGTCTTGCCAGACCCCGGAGGTCCCCACAAGATCATCGAACTAACGGCGTCCTGGTCGATCTGGCGGCGAAGCGGCTTACCCGGACCCAGCAACCGTTCCTGGCCCACATATTCGTCGAGCGTTGTAGGCCGCATTCGCTCAGCAAGCGGCTCGCGGGCAACGTCCTGATTCAAGCCGGGATCGAGGTCAAAGAGTCCCATAGGTTTTCAGAGCAACGGGGGCTCAGCGGTAAAATCCGCGTTGCCGCGCCGCTTCGTAGAGAAAAATGCCGGCAGCCACGGCGGCGTTGAGTGAATCAACCCCGGGCCTCAGCGGGATGGCAAGAGTCGCGTCCGGCGAAATTGCGGCAGGCAGCCCGGCCGCCTCATTCCCGATCAGGAAAGCGAGCGGACCGCGCAAATCGGCATCAGTAATGCTATTCGCGCTATGGCTATCCGCGGCTACCACTCGCACGCGCGCGTCGCGCAACTGCGAGAAAGTGCGTTCCGCATCGAGCGAAGCAAATACCGGCAGCCGGAAAAGAGCGCCACCCGACGCGCGCAGAATCTTCGGATTTGACGGGCTGACCGTGGGCTTCAGGGTGATCAACGCACCCGCTCCCAACGCTTCAGAGCTGCGCAAAATTGTTCCAAGATTGCCAGGATCTTGCAAGCCAAACGCCACCACAAGGCGCACGTTCTCGATGCTCAGCACCGCTTCGAGTCTGGGCGGTTGGACTTCAACCAGCGCGGCGATGCCTTGTGGAGTGACTGTAGCCGTCACGCGCTCGAAAATCGCGTCGGGAATCGACGTGACTTCGGTTTCGACGGGCAGGCCAGCCAGAAGGTCCGCCAATTTGGCGGCCGCACCACGCGCCGTGAGAATCGAGTGGACGACGCACGCGCAGCGGCCCCGCGCTCTATTCCGGGATGCGGCGCGCAGCGCCTCTCGAACCAGAAGCGGGCCCTCCACGGCCAGCCAGCCCTCACGGGTTACTCCTTCCTCGAGAGACCGCCGAAAAACTTTAATCAGAGGATTCGTTGGGCTAGTGATTTCTCGCATGAATAGAGGCGGACTCAATCGCCCTTCTTGAGGTTTCCCATTATCGCGACAACTTTTTTTATTGCGGCGGCCACTTACAGCTTTTGCCCGCCAGTATTTAATAGTGAAGGCCGGCTGCGGCGCTGCATTTCTTCAGCTAACCGTTCAAGGCAGATTTTCACTTCACCGGGCGTGCTCACATAATACTCGGCTGTGGTGTGGTTCCCGTTACCGACGTGAACGGTCACCGGATCAAGTCCGCCATTGCGGCCCAGTTTTCTCAAAGCGGTAAAAGCCATTTCGTCGGTAGCATCATCGCCAAAATAAACCGGCAGCACCCCATCCCCTAGGCGATCAAGCTCTTTCAAAACCGCTGAGCCCTTGCCCTTGATCTCAGGCGGCAAAATCTCCAGGATCTTCTTACCGCGAAGAAGGCGCAAGGGAAATTGCTCCTGGGAAAGCGCCTGCATGACGGCGGCCCGGGCTTTCGCAGCCAGCTTGGCGTCAGCGCCCCGGTAATGCAGCGCCAGACTGGATCGCTTATCATCCAGCCAGATTCCTGCGAAACCGCGAATTTTAGGATTCACCACGGCTTGAATGCGATCGAGACTTTGTCTGGAAGCTACGCTCAGACGTTTTCCAGCCAAGCTTTCGAAACCGTGCAGGCCAAGATACTCAGCGCGGCGCACAGCCACCTGCTTTTTCAAGTTCGCGCGGCGGCGGCCGCTGATGAAAACCAGACTGACACGGGCCTGCCGTGAAAGACGTTCGAGCAGCCGCCGTTCAGCATCACCAAGCCGCACTTCCTTTGGGTTGCGCTTGAAACCCACCAGCGTCCCGTCAAAGTCGAGAAACAGAGCGATGCGCTTGGCGCGGCGAACGCGCATCAAAAACTTCGGCCATTCCTTTAAAAACGATACAGGGTGTGGAGGTTGATTCTGTCTCACAAGTCTCATGGATTCAGGAAAGCGCCGGTGCGTGCAGCCCTGTAAAATCCGGTATTCCGCAAAGGCGCGTCATACCCTCACATCCTCAGCCGCCTCTGCGCGCACCTCGGAAAGCTCGTTAATTAGATTTCCGGCCCAACGGTAGATGTTGTGGTCCCTCACGACGTGCCTCATGCGTCTCATGCGAGCCGTTCTTTCCTCCGGGTCCATCTCCAGCGCGAAATAGATTGCGCCGGCCAATTGCTCGGTATCATAAGGATTGACGATCACCGCGTCGCGCAGCTCAGCCGAGGCGCCGGTGAAACGGCTGAGGATCAGTGCGCCCTGTTCATCCTCGCGGGAGACCACAAACTCCTTTGCGACTAAATTCATGCCGTCGTGAAGCGACGTCACCATGCACACATCGGCCAGCTTATAGTACCGCTCGATTTCATGGTGGGTGTGCAGCCTTTTAAGATAGATCATAGGCCGCCAGGAAGCCGTCTGAAACTTCCAGTTAATGCGGTCCGCCTCGGACTCCACGTCGGCCAGCAAATCGTGGTAGCGTTTGATGTGAGTCCGGCTGGGAGCGCCGATCTGCACGAAGGTAAATTGGCCCTTGTAAGAGGGATACTTCTCGAGGAACCGCTCGATACCCTTGAATCTTTCAAGGATTCCCTTGGTGTAATCCACGCGGTCCACGCCAACCCCCATAAACGCCGCTTCCACCCCGTGCTCACGCAGCAGCGCCCTTCGTTCCAGATAGACCGACCCGCTTGGCGGGCTTGAATCCGGATGGCTCTCGCGGAAATCTACGCTGATCGGAAAGGGCCGGACCAGCGTGAAATGGCCGCCCCGGTTGACCGCAAACCTCTCCCAGTCGATGCGCGATTCGAGCGCGTGGTCTACGGTTTCCAAAAAGTTATTACAGTGCGATTGCGTATGAAAGCCGATTAAATCGGCGCCGAGCAAACCTTCGAGCAGTTCCCTCTGCCACGGGCAAATGCCAAAGGCCTCGGGATTAGGCCAGGGAATGTGCCAGAAAATCGCAACCCGGCTGGAAGGAAATTTTTCCTTCACCATCTGCGGCAGCAGAGCAAAATGATAGTCCTGGACCAGCACAACCGGACTCTCTTCCCCTTCCATTTCTTCCAGGGCAGCCGTAGCAAATTTGCGGTTGACCTCTTGATAGCTGGTCCAATCCTCGGCCCTGAATGTGGGACGCGCATGAGCGATGTGGCAAAGCGGCCACATGCCTTCGTTTGAAAAGCCGTAATAGTATCCTTGCGTCTCCTCCTTGCTGAGCCACACGCGGCGCAGCGTATAATGCGGCTCTTCGGGCGGCACGCGAAGACGGTTGTGGTCGTCTACCGTCTCGCGGTCGGCGTCGCCCGCGCCGTGAGCCACCCACGTGCCGTCACAGGCGCGCAAAATAGGTTCGAGAGCGGTCACCAATCCGCTCGCTGGCACAACGCAGTCAATTTCCTTCCCCCGATGGACGTGCTCATACGGCTCGCGGTTTGAGACCGCAAACAATCGGCAGCCTTCGAGTTTGCTCTGAACGAAAATCCGCAGCCGTTCCGAAGTCCAGAGGGATTCGCCCGCCTCGCGCAGACGTGCCTCCTCCTCTGCCGCCGCCCGCGCGGCCGCGAGACTTCGCACCAGATGAGCAGCTTCCCGCGCCAGCGGATTAAACAGGTCCTGGTCCGGCAGAAGAGGGCGAACGGGCATATTGCCGGAGCGCAATTCCTGCATCCACTGCGCCATCTGGCGGATTCGACCGACCATCACCCAGCGGATCACCAGCAGCGTGATGGCGGCAATAATCAGCATCTCCACCAGCACGCGAATGAATGTCGCCCGCCACACCGCCGAGCTTTGAGCGCCAATGTCGCTTGTATCCGTGAACACAGCCAGAACCCCTTCCAGCCTCTGGCCGCGATGCAGCGGCAGCGCGTAAACATGCGTGAGCTTGTGATTGAGCGTGATGAAAGCGCTTGCGCCTTTGTCTTCGGCTATGGCGGTGTCGATCGGCGGCGGAACTGTACTCAGTTGCTGGGCCAGACCGGAACTGGCTGCCAGCACGCGGCCGCCATCGCTATAAAGCGCAACCCCCACCAGTCTCACGCGGCTCCCAAAGCCCTCAATAAACCGCTTCAATTGGCGATGCGACTGGCTTTCAACATAAGGCTGGATTCCGACTTGCAAGCTTTCCGCCAGCACCTCCGAACGCTGCACGACTTCGTTCCTCAGTGCGTTCTGTTGCGACTTCACCTGGTAAATCGCAAAGAGGTAGGACACTACGGTGATGCCGACAATCAATGAGATAATCAATACAAGCCTTATCCGCATGATTGCATTTTACTACTTTTATAAGGTGGCTGGCTCTAGCCTCAAATATTCATAAGCGCGTTGGAATAAGCGAAAGGGCACGACCCCCAGATGTGCCGGAAAGGTAGGCTGTAAAGGATTCCATCACGGTATACCGTACCTCAGGCAGGCGGGTAGCTATGGTCAGCATCTTTCTGAACGCGGCTACGACTCTTGAGGCGGGCGAACTCAATCGGGGCTGGATTCAGCCGCTTCAGGCTTGCGCAATTGGGCGAGTTCTCGAGTGATCTGAAGTTTGGCTTCCCAAAGATGATTAAATGTTTCGGTGTCGGAGCTTCGCTGCGCCTGTTCAATCTC
The DNA here is from genome assembly GCA_035945615.1 of Terriglobia bacterium. Classification (GTDB taxonomy): domain Bacteria; phylum Acidobacteriota; class Terriglobia; order UBA7540; family UBA7540; genus RH2-MAG17b. The sequence goes on along the minus strand of DASZAA010000004.1, from coordinate 4,900 downwards.
TCTCTGCAAGGCAGCTCGCTGCTGCTCCAATTTGCGCTTTTTCAGAGCTTTGGTAGACGAGAGCACTCGCTGCCGATCCGGCGGTTCGCCGGGCGCGAACTGAAGCTCAAACACACATCGCTGTTCTTCGGGAGAAAGCAGCACTTCCAAGCGGCTCATATCAAGATTGCCCTGCGCGGTATATTCAGCCATGATTTTGCGGAAAAGACCCGCGGTGGGCAGGCCGTCGTCAATCCCATCCGCGAGCAAAGGCCCTAGAAACTCCGCCGCGAGTTCCGCATCGGCAAGAAAAGCGCGGAGCAACTCCTTTTCCGCCGGGCTCGCCTCCGCCGTTGCGGCCTCGGGCTGTATCTGGATTTCGCGCGCGCTCCCGCGCGCCATGCGTTTCAATTCCTCCCGAAGCAGCCGCTGGTCCAAGCGCAAACGCTCGCCCAGCCGCGCCGCCATCTCATCCCGCAACATCGCATTGCTCACCTTCACAAGATGAGGGAGCACGGCGTTTGCCGCGCGCACCTTGCCTTCGGGCGTGGAAACATCCTGCGCGGCTATGGCGCGCTCAGTAAGATAATCGAGATAGGACGGCGCCCTAGCCAGCAATTCTTTATAGGCGGCAACGCCATGCTTTCGGATGAACGAATCCGGGTCGAGCCCCCCCGGCAGGCTAAGCACTCTCACCTCAAACCCTTCTTCCAGAAACAATCCTAGCGATCTTTCAGTCGCGGCGACGCCGGCGGAATCAGGATCAAAGTTCACCACCACACGGCGCGTAGAGCGGCCAAGCAGACGAATCTGGCTCACCGTCAGACTGGTGCCGCACGACGCCACCACAGGGATTACACCGCTCGATGCCAGGGCGATGCAATCCATGTAACCTTCCACTAGAATCGCGCCGTCTTGCTTGCGGATTTCAGAGGCCGCCTGATGCAAATGGTAAAGCAGACGGCTCTTGGTGTAGATGGGCGTCTCAGGCGAATTCAGATACTTCGGTTCCTCGCCTCCGAGCGTGCGGCCCGCGAACGCAACTACCTTGCCGCTCTCATTGGCAATAGGGAAAATAATCCGGCGCCGGAAGCGGTCGAAGGGACGCCGCCCGTCACGCCCCGCAATCACTAGGCCTGCGGTCTCCATCGATTCCGGCGCGAAACCCGCGTCAGAGAGATGCTGGGTAAGAGCCGCTCCCGCCGAAGGAGCATACCCCAAGCGGAAGTCAGCTATGGCTGCGCCGCTGAGGCCCCGGTCCTCAAGATAGCCGCGTGCCGCGCGCCCTTCAACGCTCGATCCGAGTTGAGCCGCGTAGAATTGAGCCGCGACCTCGTGCATCTTTTGGAGCGCCGCCCGTTCCTTGGCGGCCGCGTCATCATGGCCGTGGCTCCACCGGTCGGGCAGCGTGATATTCGCTTTTTCGGCGAGCCGCTCAACCGCCTCGGGAAAAGTGATGTTATCCAGCAGCATCACAAACTTGAAAATGTCTCCCCCTACGCCGCAGCCGAAGCAGTGGAAGATTTGTTTTGCGGGATGAACCGCGAAGGAAGGAGTCTTTTCCTGATGAAAGGGGCATAGGCCGACGAAGTTCGCTCCTGCCTTGCGAAGCTTCACGGATTCACCCACCAGCTTCACAATGTCGAGCGCATTCCGTATTTCTTCAGCCGGCTTCATAACACTTGTAGCGGCGGCCTCTGGCCACCGGCCTTTACTTCTTAGAAACCGGCGGCCGAAACCTGCAAGGGGCCGCCGCTACAACCCTTGATATGCCTGGAACTGAGGCTCTTTTTTTAGGCACCTACGGCGCCAGTATAATTTTCGATTCCTGCCGCGCGAACGTTCCGGGCTTGAACTGTAAGCGCATAAAATCCAGAAAAGCCCGTCCTTTGGGCCTCCCATTCGACTTTCCGGCGGCGATTTGCGTAAAGAGAATCAAAACGTCGCGGATTTCGGAATCGCGCAGGCTTCTTTGCGCGGACAAGCCCACCTGTTCCTGCTTCCTGTATTCTTCCACTTCGCGGCGCAGCTTTCCATAAAGTTCGCGCTGGAGAAGATAAGCAGGAGGGTTCTCGTAGAGGATGCCACCGGCGAGCGTCTGGTAGGTCTCGGCCAGAGCCTGGTAAACGGCTTGAATATCCGAATCAACCAAGGCGCGGTTCTCACCGGCAAACTCGCAAATGGCATACGAAAGCTGTATAAAAAGCGGCTCGTGAGCTTCGAGCGCCGAAGAAGGAATGTGCTGATTGGGAAACGGCATCTTTTCCCAGTCCACTTCCCGGCGTTCATCACGATGCTCGCGGCTGGCGATCAGGTAGGCGCACTCGGAAGGGCAATCGATCGTCACCTCGCGCTCGGTCCCGCAGCAGACAGCGCAGATCATCTCCCCTTTGGCTGGGCAGAACCGCTTCGCCTTGCGCTTTTTACAGATGGGGCAAGTCAACTTTTTACTCTCCAGGGGATTTTCAGGTGCGGCCCCTTGTGGGCTTCAGCAGACGCTGGAAGTCGCACAAAATGGCTCAATCTCCGCGCTCATCCCGCTTTAATTTTACGAATTTCCTCGATCAAGGGCGGGACAATTTCAAATAAGTCGCCCACGATGCCATAAGTGGCGATCTCAAAAATAGGCGCTTCTTTGTCTTTGTTGACCGCCACAATCGTCCGCGATCCCTTCATGCCTACTTGATGCTGGATGGCGCCGGATATGCCCAGCGCCACGTAAAGCTTCGGCGCAACCGTCTGACCCGAGCTCCCAATTTGACGGTCCATCGGGAGCCACCCGCTATCGCAAACCGGACGCGACGCGCCTACCTCCCCGCCCAGTGCTTCGGCAAGCTTCTTCACCATATCAAGATTATCCGGCGACTTGATTCCCCGCCCCGCGGCCACAATAATTTCTGCCTGCCCCAAATCCACCGTCTGCCGGGCTTCGCGGAACCGCTCGCCGGACTGAGTCCTGATTGTGCCCGGCGGGATTTCAATCTGAACGGTGGAGACATGAGACTCAGCCCGTTCCACCGAATCTTCCCTGAATGATCCCGACTGAAACGAAACGAGCCAAGGTGGCTGACCCAACGGCTCGACTTCCGCCTCAAATTTACCTTGAAAAACCTGGCGTTTAAAAATAAGTCTTGTGTTTTCTTTGCGATACCCAAGGCAATCGCTGACGAACCCCACGCCAAGGACTGCGGCGAGTTTAGGGGCGAAATCTCTCGTCTGGTACGTATGACCAAGCACGACATAATCGGGTGCGTGCTCACGGATCACTCTTGCGAGCACAAAGGCGTAACTATCTGCAGTATAATCACTTAGGAGCTTGGATTGAACCGCAAGCACTTCGCTAAGCCGGGCCTTTGCAAGTTCATCCGCAAGCGCCGAAATCTGATCGCCAAGGATTACAACCGACGCCGCGCCGCCGGAATCCGCCGCCATGCGTTGCCCGGCGGCCACCGCTTCCCATGTAGCACGCGCGAGCTTTCCACCCTGATGCTCAGCGACGATGAGAACATCTATTGGCATATAACTTATTCATGAAAAATAACTTACAACCGCTTTTACAGCACGCGTGCTTCATTTTTGAGTTTATCCACCAGTCGCGCGGCAATTTCTTTAGGATTTCCCTCCAAAAACTCCGTTTTAGCTTTCCGGATTGGCAAATTCATGCTTAAAATCCTCTGTTTGGGGCTGAGATCCGAGGCAGTCAACCCCAAATCAGCCAGAGAAAGTTTGCGTATGGGCTTGGATTTAGCCCCCATGATCCCTTTCAGAGTGGCATACCGAGGCTTGTTAATGCCAGACTGGATAGTCAGCAGAGCCGGAAGGGGCAATTCGATCCACTGAAACCAGCCGGCCTCAAGCTCTCTTTTTACCTTAAGCTTCTGCCCCTCAAGCTTGATTTCCATGATGATGGTCGAGTGCGCCAAGCCCAGCAATTCCGCCAGAATCACGCCGGTTTGACCGCAGCCAAGGTCATCCGATTGCAAGCCTGTCACCACCAAGTCTGGCGTCTCTTTTGAGAGCGCGGCTGCGAGCGCACGAGCGGTCCCAAAAGAATCCAACCCTTCGAACGCGGCGTCCTCCAAATGCAAGGCGTGGTCGGCTCCCTTCGCTAACGCCTCTTTAATCGCCTGTTGCGCCCGCGCCGGACCGAGAGTACAGACTATAACCTCGTGTCCCGTCCCCTCCGCCGTTTCCTTGAGGCGAAGAGCTTCTTCGAGGGCATACACGTCCGGCTCGTTGACCTCGAAACCGATATCCGATTCCTGGACCCAAGTAGAAGTCGAATTGAGCCGAAGATAAGAGTCCCGGGAAGGAACTTGCTTGAGGCAGACCGCAATTTTCACGAGAGCATCCGCTAATTTGTATAACGCTTGAAAAGGAGCGCCGCGTTGGTTCCGCCAAACCCGAACGAGTTTGAAAGCACGTACTCGATGTGGGCGGGCCGGGCCTTATTGGGCACGCAATCGAGATCGCAGTCCGGATCGGGGTTTTCGTAATTGATGGTCGGAGGCATCACCTGATCGCGCAGAGCCAGAACCGACAAGCCGGCCTCAAGCCCTCCCGCCCCGCCCAGCAGGTGGCCCGTCATGGATTTGGTCGAGCTGATGGCGAGCTTTCGCGCATGATCTTTGAAAACATTCTTGATGGCCAGCGTTTCCAGCCGGTCGTTGTACTGAGTTGAGGTGCCGTGGGCATTGATGTAATCAACCTGCTCGGGCAGCACTTTAGCGTCGGCAAGCGTATTCAGCATGACGCGCGTTGCGCCATCGGCATCCTCCGAAGGCTGGGTAATGTGAAACGCATCGCCCGACATTCCATAACCCACCACCTCGGCGAGAATCGGAGCACCCCGCCGCAGAGCGTAGCCCAGCTCTTCCAGAATCAAAATCCCCGCACCTTCGCCGATCACAAATCCGTCGCG
>DASZAA010000003.1:0-10570 GCA_035945615.1 Terriglobia bacterium | reverse complement strand
AAGATGTTGTTTGTCTAACTCGAGGTTACGTATTTCATCTTCGAGGGAAAACCGCAACTCGTCGCGGGCGCGGCGCAACTCACCGAGGCCTTTGCCAAGCACTTTGGCGATTTCGGGAAGCTTCTTGGGCCCAAACAACAGGAACGCGATAAACAAAACGAAGCCGATTTCCTCTATCCCGCCGCCAAACATATTAGACCTCTCCTCGAATCATAGGAGGGCGGCAACGCATTGTCAAGGTGAGGCTGTAGAGTCTGTTTGAAAACATTGGTTTTCGTGCTGTAGCGGCGACGTCTTGTTGCCGGTCATTTTGATAAATCGGCAACGCAGCCGGGTACCGCAGGGTTTCCCGTCTTGGGAAACCCTGCTGCTTGCCCGGTTCATGACCACAACCCGCAGGGTTTGCTGACATGCGAAACCTTGCGCTACATCCCTACATTCCACACTGGGTGTTTTTGCGCGTCCATAGCGCGGCCAAGCCAAGCAACCCGATGCCGAATAATACCAGCGAGCTGGGTTCCGGCGTTGGGGTAACGGACAGGGCCCCGTACTCTCCGGGGGGCGGCACTCCCGGACCGGGAACGGAATTCGGGTCGTCCAAAAGCTTCGTCGCATTCGCCAGTCCGGCTGCGTAGACAATAGGCCCGCCGCCCACGTCACCGTTGCTCCAAAGTTCACCAACGTAACCTCCGGTTCCGGCAATGTTAAATGTGACGCCAAAGATGTCGAACACGCCTCCGGAAAATGGATAGGTCAGCACATATTTGCCTGTGGCGGGGTCAAGATCGTAACAGATCGCGGGAGAGTCTCCTGCCGGGTAAAACAGATCGTCGTAGGACAAACCGCCTGTGGTAAGCGCAATGCCAGGTGTGACCTCTGTGTTGCTCTGATACGACACCGGCTGATACAAGCCCGTAATCGCGCCGGAAACATTTGCACCAGGGTTTGTATCCGAGAATGTTCCGGTGATACCGGTGATCTCATAGCCGGGGGGAGTAGCAGAGTTAGAGCTCTGCTGTCCAACCCAGAGCGTACCGGAAGCAGTGATGCCTCCGCCGTTAAATGAAAAGCTAAACTGGTCCGCCATAGCGGCAGATGCAAATCCAACTGCGACAGCTAATACGAGTACTGCGATACATTTTGCCTTCATATTCCTCCTCCTTTAAAGCGGGTGGGTTGACACGAATAAATCGCGCCATTCTTGCGGGAAAGGGAATGTAACAAAGCTGGGGAGTCGCTGTCAAGATGACTGATTGTGCAACATAAAATATCGCCCGCTGTTGTAGCGGCGGGCAAAGATTGGAAATGGCCGCCGGATTTTAATAGTAAAGACCGGCGGCCAGAGGCCGCCGCTACAATGCGCGATCGCCGGATCAATCCTGCCGTCCGTTACTGCTGGCCTCCGCTGGCGTCACCGCCACGCTTGGCGGTCCAGTCGAGACTAAAGCGGTCGTTCTTGGCTGTGCCTTTCATGGAGTCTCCGTCCACAGTGCCATCATAGGTCATCGTAAATGTTCCGCGTGGAGTGTCGCGGGAAACCGTAAAGTTGATGGCATTGCCTTTGACGGTGCCCGTAAACGGCGTCTCGCCGCGCCGCCCTTTGATCGTGCCTTTAATGGAGCTGCCGTCCTGCTGAATGGTCATTGCCTGGGTGAACGTGCCGCGCTGCGTCGTGGCGGACAACGTCCACGACCCGGCCACGTTCGCGGCCTGATCCTGCGCAATCCCTGCGCCGCATATCATCACCATCAACCCGCACATCAAAACCGCTAAAAACAAATTCCGTCGCGTCATGGTTCATCTCCTTATGGGCTTCGCCGCTTAGATCGACTTCGATTGCGGCTTGCCATAGTGGAGACGAGTAGAGCTGGCGAAGGGTTACGTTGTAGCGGTGGAACACTACCCTGCATCCCTCACTGCTTGTCCGGTGATTTCTTCCGGCGGCTCGCCGCTGGACATCGCCTGGGCGAGGATCAACTGGCGGGCCTCGCCGCGCAGCCCGGGCCAGCGCAACCCAAAGATGAGAGCGCCGGCGAGGCACACAATGCCGCCGAGCATGACGGTGTGTGGCGCGCCAATCCGGTTGGCGACCGCGCCCGCGATGAGAGCGCCAAAAGGCGCCATGCCCATCAGCATCATGGAATAGAAGGACATCACGCGGCCACGCAGCGCGTCTGGCACCATCGTCTGGATCAGCGTATTTGAGCTTGCCATTTCGAGCATCATCGAAAAGCCTACAGGCACAAGCAAGGCAACCGAAAGCAAAAACGAGCGCGAGAATGAAAACACGATCATGCTGCCGCCAAAACCCAGTGCTGCGTAAGTGATCCATAGGCCCAAACCACGGATTTGTTTTTTCGCCGCGAGGGCGAGCGTCCCGATGAGCGCGCCCACGCCGGAGGCGCCCATCAGCCAGCCCAGTCCCTTCGCGCCGCTGTGAAGGACGCTTCCGGCGAAGATGGGCATGAGCACGGTGTAGGGCATCCCCGTAATGCTCACCAAGCCCAGCAAGAGCAGCAAGGCGCGTATGGGGCCGGTACCGCCCACGAACCGGAAGCCTTCCTTGATACTTTCGAGCGCGGAGATCGCGCTTTTCACGCGCTCGTGAGGAACAATCGCCATCAGCAGCAATCCCGTAATGACGGCGATGTAGCTTACCGCATTGGCGAAAAAGCACCAGCCCTCGCCAATTGCAGCCACCAGAATGCCCGCGATAGCCGGCCCGAGAATGCGGGCGCTATTGACCATGGAGGAGTTCAGAGCGATGGCATTGATCAAATCCGGGCTTTCAACCATCTCCACTACAAACGCCTGGCGCGCGGGAACATCAAAGGCGTTCACCACGCCCAGGCACGCCGCCAGCGCCATGATTTCCCACACGCGAATGCGTCCAGCGAGCGTAATGGCGGCGAGCACAGCCGCCAGCGCCATGGCGGAAGATTGCGTGGTGATCACAATGCGGCGCCGGTTGTAACGGTCTGCCACCATGCCGCCAATGGGCGCCAGGATGAAAACCGGAATCTGGCTGGCAAAGCCGACAATGCCGAGCAAAAGCGATGACCCTGTGAGCCGGTAAACCAGCCACGCCTGCGCTACGGACTGCATCCAGGTGCCGACGAGGGAAATGATCTGACCGCCAAAAAACAACCGGTAATTGCGGTATCGCAGCGCCCGGAACATGGGCGGCCACCGCGATTCAACTGGACGGGATCGTGTGGGCATGGTTAAGAACGGCGCTTGCGGCCCGTAGCGTGGACCTGAGTTTGATCGTCCCTAAGTTCCCGATGAAAAGCCGCGGACCTCCACAACGGAGGTCCGCGCTACAAATCCAGCCTATCACCTCACTCTGAGATTTTTGAGACATATGGGATAAATGGGGTGTTTTTTTTGTCCCAGAAGAAGTCAAGCGAAGGCGGAGCGCGGCTTTGATGGCAGATCTAGCTCGCGGAGTTCTTTCCGTTTTTGGCAAGAATCCGCCAGATTGCCAAAGACACTGCAAGCCACACGAACGTAGCGCCGATCAGCACCGCCCAAGCCGTATAGGCGGGGAGCAGACGCCAGACCAGGACCGCAAACACGAATAACCCGGCGCTTCCCATTGCGGCGCCCGACGCGTCATAGCCTGCCGCGGTTCGCCCGCTCCGCCCGCCTTTTAATCCCTCCCGCTGTTTCCTTTCCTTCTCATGCTTTTCGATGAGCGTTGCGCTGGCCGGAAAGATGGCGGGAAACGCCAAAAACATTCCGCCGATGCCGGGGCCGAACTTCTTGCTGACGACTCCAGCTAGAGCGGTAACCGTCCCGCCGACAATGAATCGAATCGCATATTCGCGTTTCGTCGTCAGGCGGAGAGCGGAAAAGTTTAATCTGATTTTCATGGCGCGCTTATTTTAGAAAGGCGAACCACAGACCCAAAGCAGCAGCGAGCCAAAGCGGCACAGCCATCAGAGCAACCTGAAGAGCTGGCAATTTATACCGCAACATGACCCATCGGATGCAGGAGGCATAAACGACAAATGCAATCGCGCCCGCTGTCATTGAGCGCGCCTCGATCGCGGCGTAGGATTTGCCCTCCGCCACCAACGCCAGACCCAGCGACGCCAGCGCCACGGAGGGCGCTGCGCTGAAAAGCCCGGCGAAGCTTTTAGGCTTCAGCAAATCGCTCAACACGGCAAACGCCGAAACGAAAGCGCCGCCGATCAAAACCCGGTAAATAGTTTCTTCAAGCAATGAATCGCGCCCTCCAGCTCAGCAGGTCGAAGGTCTCCATTCCTCGTTTCGATGAGACCCGGAGTTAACGATGGGATTATAGCCCTCATTCTTGTTGAGAGCGCGACCGAGGAATAAGGGCGGGGAGGAATACTTATTGAAAAAGTTTTGCGAGTTCTTTTTTGGCTTGCTCCAGCGTTTTTCGCTGCGTGCCGGTCAGATTTTTCCCACTGCGATTGATATGAAAATTCAACATCGACATCGAAGACTGCAACGGTGTGCCCTTCTTTCTGGTGCTTTTTCGAGCTGAGTCGCTCAATGAACGGGCGATCTTTTTCGGATCCTTCCAGGTGAAGACGCCAGGCTCCAAATCAAGCGCATTGCTATTCCGGGTAACTTTCGCCGACCAGTATTTCCTGGGCTTCTGATTTGTCATGGTCATTTTCTTTCGCATAGGCCTCATGGCCCATAATAGGGTGACGTTTACTGTAACCGCGGCCCCTTACGGGCCTGGGCCTCAGGTTTTTTGTAGCGGCTTTCGCTGTAGCGGCGGGCAAAGCCTGTAGGGAGCCGCCGGTCTTTAATAGTAACAACCGGCGGCCCGGAGGCCACCGCTACAGCTTTGCATTGCACCGCCGCTTATCCTTGGGCTGCTCCATGGGCCGCCGCTTGCCGGTTTGTGGTTCCGGCGATTTCGGTCAATTTATGGTCAGCCTCTTTTTCCTCATTGAGTGTTTTGCTGAGCAATTCAACCGCGCCTGTGTCTCCCAATTGGGCCGCCCAAGTTCTTAGCGAGCCATAGACAGCCATCTCGTAGTGCTCGACTCGCTGCGCCCCAGCAATGAGTCCGGCGTCACGAACTGCTCGATCGCCTTTCTCGCCAATGAGGTCTTCACCTTCCTGCAAGATTCCTCTCACGCCGTCGCACTTCTTGGCTTTTGGCTTCTCGCCCAATCCCCGGAAGACTTCTTCCAATCGCGTGACGTGCTGTTTAGTTTCTTGTAGGTGATGTTCGAATGCGGCCCGTAGCTGGGGCAACGTGGCCGCCTCCGCCAGTTTGGGTAGAGCTTTGACGATCTCGTTTTCGGCGTCATAGATGTCTCGCAGCTCGTCAAAATAGAGGTCCTTCAATGTTTCATATTTCATGTTCAATCCTTTCTTTTCTTTGTAGATTTGCCCCTCCGGATTACTCATGAACGCGCCGAGCAAAAGCGGAGGGCATAGCACCTTTCCGGAGTATTGGCCGCGCCGGTAAAAGCCGATCAACTGCTTCCTGAATAATCCAGCTATTAGCGAGTATGTTCTTGGGAATTTGCCGGCGCACTCCGGCGTTTCCTCCACTTGCGCATAAAAATCACCGGATCAAATTGCAGCTTTATAAGCTGGGATGATCATCGCGCCAAAGGTTTCCATTGCTACAGCTCTGGCTGGATACCGGAAGTTCGCAAGAGAGATACGGCGTTCCCCCGATTGAGGAATTTGAACGTTAGAAGCCATGCTGTGCATAGTGAATAGCTTCAAACGGAAGGAGTCCCCCTTATGGCTGACAAACCGCACCGTTGCAGTGTATGTGGCAAATCGTTTGACACGGCGGCGGAACTGCGCGAGCACGAAAAGACGTGCAAGACTGGTAGTCACTGAAGCACGGTGATGATGCTCGGGTGTTATCGAGGAGGGGGGATTCAAGGCCGAGCCCCAGCGACATCCTTAGTCGTAGCGATTCAAGAAGACGGAGGAAGTTAGTAATGCCAAAAGGAAAACACCTTCGAGGGGTAGGCAGCAAAGAGCAGCGGCAGTATGAACATATCAAAAAAAGCGCGCAGAAGTCCGGCCGCTATGGCAAACGGGCGGAAGAAGTCGCCGCCCGAACGGTTATGAAACAACATAAGCAAAAGGGTCATCGAAAGGGGATGTAAGAGTCTGTGGGAGAACACTCATGATTTATTCGCGCTGTTTTGCAATGTCCCAACAAGCGCATAAATAATCAAGGCCAAGCCAGGTCAGGCGCTCGCCCGCGACCGGATGGCCTGGGTGGCGCCTAAGGCTGCCGCGGCTACGTCGCTATTCCGGTCGTGGGTGAGCGGCGAGAGATGTGGGAGGCTCGACGCATCTCCCGAATACATTAGCACCACGCAAAGCTGGCGCCGGATGGTGGCGTTGCTATCGTTCAGGTAGGAATAAACTGCATTGAGCAGGCTCTTCTGGCGCGTCAGCTCGATGAGGTAACTTCGCGCCACATCGCCACGGGTGCGCGAGGTGAGCGCGTCTACCAAGTCTCGCAGGTGCTCCGTCTCGCCAATGGAAACCTGGGCGAAAAGAAGGGCCAGCTTTACGCCCGCGTCCTTCTCGATCTTCATGCGTTTCTCGAGATTGGCCCCCGCCTTGGGGTCGCGTATCCGGGCCAGACCCTCAGCCGCGTAGGCCCGCTCGTCCTTATCCTGACTCCAGAGCGCCTTGATGAAAACGGGATAGGACGCCGGATCGCCTATAAAAGCGAGGCCGTCGAGGGCGGCCTTGCGCGTGTCACCGTCCGTATCCGTCTGATATATTTCCTGCAGCTTGGGCGCAGCGGATTTAGTCCGGAGAACCCCTATAGTAATGCAGGCGGCGCGCCGGACGTCTTTACTCGGGGAATCGAGAAGGTCGGTAACCTCCGGTCCTGCGGAAATATCTTTGATCTTCGAGAGCGCGTCGAGAGCATTGACCGCAAGCCCCGCATCGGGCGAGTGCGAAGCCTTGACCAGCGCGGGCACGGCTGGCCGCGCAAGCAAGATGCCAAGGCCGCGCGCCGCGTCGCGCGAGGCTTCGATTGATCGCGTGTCTTCCATAACCGCTTCGAGCGCCGCGACGGTTTTGGGATCCACCGTCATACCGGGCCGGATGTGCGTGGTATCCGTCTGGAACCAGTTCAGCGCGCCGTTATAGCTCTTCTTCACTGCGCCCCGAAAACCAGTGGACGGGACGTTGCCGGTATACCATCCAACAACAGCTTCGACCGCCATGGTACGGACGTCGGGGTCAGAGTCGCGCGTAGCCGAAACCAGGCCATCGAGAGACTCGTTGGTGTGCAGCTTGGCCAGCGCTACGATAATCTCTTTGCGCACCTTGGGGCTGGGATCGTTCAGCGCGGCCGTCAGCGCCTGCACGCTTGAGGTGTCACCCGAATTGCCGATATCGCGCACGGCCCTGGCGCGGATATTCGCATCCTGGCTCTTAAGCTCATCGAGTAGCGGATTGGCGGTTTGCTGAGCGAATCCCGCGACGCCAACCAGCGAAACGATGAATGCAGAGAAAATGATGAATAAGGTGATGCGTTTCATAGAGTCGTTGCCTTTCTGAAATGGACGCACGGCGCGCTGTGGCGGCCTCTGGCCGCCGATTTTCAATAGTAAAGACCAGCGGCCAGAGGCCGCCGCTACAAAATCAGCCGGCGTTACGAGCGGCAGGATCGCCGCACAATCACTGTACCGCCCGACTGGCTTCTACGATCTGCGCGTCCCCCACTTGCGAAGTATGGCGATGTACCATTTTCCAATGCCCTCCGCTGCGCGCGAAGATGTTGGTGGAAAGCTCCCGCGTAGTGACGAATTCGCCTTCCACATCGGTTGTGATCTGCTCGTAAACCGTTACCCACGCCGTATCCCCCACAACGCGCGCCTCGGGCGCGCCGGACGAGATGCTCAGGTGCGTGACGCCGCGAAAAAGCAGCGCCAGAGCGGAAACCGCATCTTTCCAGCCCGTCGCACGAGGCATGTCCTGATGGAGAAATTGCACCCAGTCCTCGTGCAGCCACGCGTTCTCAAGCGCGGTCCAGTCCTTCGACTGAAGGGCCTGGTAAAAAGACTGATTAGCTTTCAGGACCTGCTCATGGCCGGCTTTGGCGTCTTCGAGGTCGCGCATGGCGTTCGTAGCAAGGGGGCAATCCCTTTCGCAGACGGAATTATATATGATGTGGCTGCTCAACTGAAGACTGTAAGACGAGCTTCATGCAAACTGGCATGATATTACCAGCTCCCGACTTAAGTCGTCGCGCGATGCAGGCTAACTTTGTATAGTAAAAGCTGTTCAGGGGCCCGCCGTACACATCGCTTTGCCCCAGGAGGTAATGAGCATGGCCTATGTTATCGCCGAGCCTTGCATCGGCACAAAAGACACTGCATGTGTGGATGTTTGTCCAGTGGATTGCATTCATCCTCGCAAGGATGAGGGTAATTTTGCTGATCACACGCAGATTTACATCGATCCTGCCGAGTGCATTGATTGTGGCGCTTGCGTGCCCGTCTGCCCCGTGACCGCTATCTTCCCGGTGGATGACCTTCCAGAAAAGTGGAAGAACTTTACCGAAATCAACGCCAAGTATTACGCCCGTTAGGCTACCCTTGGGCTTTACCTCGCGGCTGCCGCGTGCTGCCCCAGCGTTGAGTTGAAGAGCCGTGACAACCGTGGCGGTATCGTTGTCCCCTTGCAAACCTCGGCCGCCGATTTTTAGATAGTAAAAGCAGGGTGCCGAAGCCTGCAAGGGGCCGCCGCTACGATTCATTAACCGCGTGCACAAAGAACTCGCGATTACCTTCGGCTCCCGGCAAAACGCTTTCCGTAGCCCCAAGCACGCGCAATCCTACCTCCTCAAGTTTCCGCGAAACTCTCTCTACTGCCTCCTGGTGAAGCCGCGTGTCGCGCACAACCCCTCCCTTGCCGATGTGTTCCCGGCCCACCTCAAACTGTGGTTTCACAAGGATCAACGCTGCGGCCTGCGGATTCAGAAGCGAAACGATGGCGGGCAATATGAGAGTCGCGGAAATAAAGGAGACGTCCATCGTCACCAGGTCTGAACGTTCGCCGAGCTGCTCCAAGCGGAGATGGCGCGCGTTTGTTTTTTCCATCACCACCACGCGCGCATCCTGGCGGAACTTCCAATCGAGCTGATTCGTGCCCGCGTCCACCGCAAACACCTTTGCCGCTCCGTGACTCAGCAGGCATTCGGTAAAGCCGCCGGTCGAGGCTCCGATATCGAGGCAGATTTTGCCGCGCGGGTTGACTTTGAAGTGCTTGAGCGCGCCCTCAAGCTTCAAGCCGGCGCGGCTTACGTAGGGTGAAGCTCCGCCCAAAATCCGCAGCGCGGCTTGGTTTTCCGCAAGGGCGCCGCACTTCTCAATTTTCTGATCGTTGACGAGCACCACGCCTGCCAGGATCATTGCCTGCGCCTTTTCGCGCGAAGCGGCCAATCCCCGCTCAACCAGGAGCCGGTCCAGACGGGTTCTTGTAGACGTGGACATTTCAGGAAAGCGGGATCGCAGGATGGAGCCTGAGTTGTAGCGGCTACAACCGAAACTTGCGACTGGGGGCTTACCCTGCCTCAACGGAGCGCGCGCGGGCGCCCTGCCGCAGCGGGAAAGCCTCGGTGTGGTTTTTAATTTTTTCGACGATGCCATCCACGTCCAATCCGTATTTGGCGTGCAGCAGATTGGGCGCGCCGTGAGGGATAATCCTGTCGGGCACGGCAATGCGCAGGATGCTAGTGCTGATCTTGCGGTCATGGAGCATAGCAGCGACGTTCGCGCCGAAACCGCCGGCTTCCGTACCTTCCTCTGCCGTCACTAAGAACTGTTTTTCAGCCGCAAGTACGGCAATGAGTTCCTCATCGAGCGGTTTCATGAAGCGCGCATTGATGACGGTGGAATGAATGCCCATCACATCAAGCCGGGCCGCGGCTTCGGCGCAGGGATAGACCATGCTGCCAAGCGCCAGAATCGCAATATCTCCGCCATCGCGCAGAATTTCCGCCTTGCCAATTTCCAGCCGTTTGAATTCCGGGTCGAGCGGCAAACCAATGCCATTGCCGCGCGGGTAACGCACCGCCGCAGGGCCATCGATGGTAAGAGCGGTGGCGAGCATGTGACGAAGCTCGTTTTCGTCTTTCGGCGCCATCACCACCATTCCGGGGAGCGCCGAGAGATAGACCAAGTCGTAAAGGCCGTGATGTGTGGGTCCGTCCGCGCCAACGATGCCAGCCCGGTCGAGAGCCAGGGTTACGGGAAGTCGCATCAGGCAGACCTCGTGATAGAGCTGGTCGTAAGCGCGCTGCAGGAAAGTGGAATAGATTGCTGCCACGGGTCTCATGCCTTCGCACGCAAGACCGGCGGCGAAATTGACGGCGTGCTGCTCGGCAATGCCCACGTCGAAAAACCGCCGCGGGTACTTCTTGGAAAATTCGTCGAGGCCTGTGCCTTCGCACATGGCCGCGGTGATGGCGACAATGCGGTGGTCTTTTTCCGCCAGCTCGCAGATGGCCTTTCCGAAAACGGATGTGTAACTCGGCGCCTTTGCCGGAGCCTTGTGAAACGCGCCCGTCGAAACGTCAAAT
>DASZAA010000002.1:0-26282 GCA_035945615.1 Terriglobia bacterium | reverse complement strand
ATAGTGAAGGGACCGAGGTAGGAGCTTTTCGAGGCGCGCCAGATTGCCTTCCGCCTTCGTCGGATCGGCGAATACGATGAGTGAGAAGCCGCTCTCCATTGTTGAGGATTATACCGGAAAACCTCACTCGCGCGTTTGAGGCTGGTTTCGCAAAAACGAATGGGTACGCTACGCTTAAAGGCGGCCCTTTGCTTGAGGCCATGAAGGGTTGCTGAGCCAGCCATCGAATGCGTAATATAGCATGAAAGGTGATTTTGACAGTGACGAGACTCTACAAGGCGGACCTTCATTGTCATAGCCGATTCTCTGGCTTGGTCAAGCATCTACGTTTTCTCCGCGCGCGCGACTGTTATTCACAACCTGCGGCGGTTTACCAGCGCGCGAAGGAACGGGGAATGGATCTTGTGACCATCACCGATCATGATTCAATCGATGGTTGCCTGGAGCTTCTGAATCAGCGCGGAGACATGCCCGATTTTATCATCGGCGAGGAAGTCACGGCGCGGCTGCCGGAGTTCCGGCATGAAATTCATATCGGTGTTTACGGCCACAACGAGGCGCAGCACCGCGAAATTCAACGGCTGCGCGGAAACGCCGAAGAGTTGGTCGGCTACCTGCGGCAGAGAAATCTGCTTCATGTGCTCAATCATTTCTTCCATGACTTCTGGAACGCCGCCCGCGTCGGGGAATTTATCGAACGCATGGCTGAGATGTTTAACGTGTTTGAGGTTCGCAACGGGACGCTACAGCGCGAGCATAACGCCTTTATCGCGGCGTTGCTTGAACGATTCCGGGGGCCGGGCCGCCCGGCGAGCATGGTAGCGGGGAGCGATTCGCACACGCTGCGCCGCATTGGCCGCAGCTACACAGCCAGCCCGGCCCGCAACCGCGAAGAGTTTCTCGATGACATTCGCGCCGGCCGCACTCAAGTTTTCGGCCCGCATTCGAACCATCTATCGCTCGCGGCGGATATCTACGGCGTGGTGCTTCGTTACTATCCAACCGTGCTATCGGTGCGCAACGGTGAGTTTTCTCCGCTCGGCCGCCTGGAGAAGTTCTTCCTGAGTATTGCCGCCGCCCCTTTTCTAGTTGCGCCGTATATCGCTGCTGTCCGTCACATGCGGACCGAACGTGAGCGCATCAAGAAGTTTTCACAACTGACGTTTGGCCAGCCCGCCGCCCCGCACTCGCTCTGAAAAGCCTGGAAGCTTTACAAAGCGGGCCATAACGATTCCCAGATTTTGAATTCGGTGTGGTAGCCTGACTCTTCGGCACGTGTAATGCTTTTGCCTGAAGCAACGGCGAGGGTCTCGTTAAAAATACGCTGTCCTACCTCCTCTATGGACTGCTCGTGGTCGAGGATCGTTCCGGCATTGATGTCGATATCGCCGTTCATGCGCGCAAGCGGCGTATTGCTGCCGATTTTTAAGACCGGCCCCAGGGCGCAGCCGATGCCAGTACCCCTTCCGGTAGTGAAGAGAGCCACCTGCGCGCCGCTGAGGAAAAGCGCGGGCAGGGAAATCTGGTCGTAGCCGGGTGTGTAAAGCACGTAGAGGCCGCGCCGGTCACCCAGCCATTCGCCGTATTCAACCAAGTCTTCCACCACGGAGGTCCCGCCTTTCGCCTTTACGCCTGCCGATTTCAAGTAAATGTTGTAGAGTCCGCCCTTCTTATTTCCAGGCGAAGTATTATCCCGGAAGTCGTCCCCGAACTTTTTGACGTAAGCCTCATATCGCTTCAATGCGCCCATCAATTTGCGGCCCACGGCATGCGTGCGCGCGCGCTGGGCAAGGTCTACCATCGCGGCACCCTGTAACTCAGGGATTTCAGGCAGAAAAACGGCTGCGCCTGCTTTCACAAACATGTCCGCCGCTGCGCCCACCGCAGGGTTCGCCGTTACGCCCGACCAACGGTCAGAGCCGCCGCATTTTGTTCCTACGGTTAGCCTCGAAATAGGCTGCGGCAAACGGGTGAATTGGTTGGCGAATTGCAATTGCTTTTCTACCAGCTCAAGTCCGCGCTCGACGGACTTGCGGCTGCCGCCCGAGTGCTGAATCACCAGGTTCACCACGCGCTGGTTGTAATCCGGCACCGCGTCCTGAAAGAGAGGGGCCGAGCATTCCACGCAGGTTTTGCCGCAGCCGAGATCAATATAGACTACAGCCCCAAGGTTCGGATGCCGCAGTGTATCTACTAGAAGCAGGTTGAGCAAATCCACCGCACGACCGTCAGGCATCCCGCAACCCGACTCTTGAACGACAGCTACTACGCCATCCACGTTGGGGAATTTCTCGCGCGAGTAAAGCTCACGCATGGCACGAGATGCAATGGCGTGGGCTTCGGTTGAGGAACACATGCCGGAGGTCACCACGCCAACGAAATTGCGCGCGCCCACTGAGCCATCCTGACGCGAGTAGCCGTCAAACGTGAGAGAAGAAAGCTGGGGATCAATCTCGATGGGCTTCGCATTGTCGTGATATTTCACCCTCAGGCGCGGCATACGTTCTTCAAGATTTGCTTCCGTGATGGGGTCGCCCGGATGAACATCCGTCAGCAACAATCCAATGGGGTCTCCCAGCGTGACGCAGGCTTCACCCGCGGAGATAGGCCGGATGGCGAAGCTCAGCCCACGCAGAACGCGGCCAGAGAGGGTGATAACCTCGGACTGGTAACGCAATTGCGCTCCTGGATCGATGAAATCCGCCGTCGCCACTGCCACATTATCCTTGCCGGGACGGATCACAATTGCAACATCTTCTAAATTCTGGATCTCCATAATCTGCCTTTCGCAATGAGCGATATGAAATAATCCTCTGTGCTCTGTGTTTTCGGCGCGGCTGAAAGGCATGCCCTTTCGCTCCGCCGCTACAGCAGCCCAGATTCCTAAAAATCTAGTCTATAGCAATATTGTCCTTGTGGGGCAAAGCATGGTACATTGCGGCTCTTGGAAAATACGCAATGTGGAGAGCTGATGAATCCTCTTGAAAAAGCACCGATTGGAAAGACGGGACTGGAGGTGACCCAGTTAGGCATGGGCACTGCTCCCCTGGGAGGTCTCTTTGAAGACGTCCCGGAGGCAAAGGCGCTCGACACGGTGAACCAAGCCCTCGACCTCGGCCTGAACTTTTTCGACACAGCTCCTCTTTACGGGCACGGCAAGAGCGAAGCGTTTCTTGGAAAGAGCCTCGCCGCTGTGCCTCGCTCCAACTATATCCTTGCCACCAAAGTAGGCCGGCTCCTGATCCCTGTGGACCCGGCGCAGCGCGACCAGCACGAGTTCAAAAATCCTCTTCCTTGCCAGCCCGTTTTTGATTTCAGCTACGATGGCGTCATGCGCTCGGTCGAGGAAAGTCTGAAGCGATTGAATCTCGATCGCATTGATATGCTGCACATCCACGATCCGGATGACCATTACGAAGAAGCCATTAAGGGCGCTTATCCCGCTCTTGCAAAGCTGCGAAGCGAAGGCGTGATCCGCGCCGTGGGCGCCGGAATGAACCAGGCTGAAATGCTCGCACGTTTTGCCCGAGAGGGAGAGTTTGACTGTTTCCTACTCGCGGGGCGCTATACCCTGATCGACCATACGGGGCTGAAGGAACTATTGCCGCTTTGCGTGAAAAAAAACATCAGTATTATTATTGGCGGCCCTTATAACAGCGGCGTGCTAGCTTCGGGCGCGAAACCAGGCGCTAAGTTCAACTATGCAGATGCGCCACCCGAGGTCATCGAAAAGGTACGGAAGGTTGAGGGAGTCTGCAATCTCCATCGCGTTCCGATGAAGGCGGCCGCAATTCAATTTCCGCTTGCTCATCCAGCGGTAGCTTCCGTGATTCCTGGCGCGCGGTCCATCGAAGAGCTCATTGAGAATTTTCGGCTGCTGAGCCACCCGATTCCGTCCGATTTCTGGGCTGATTTGCGCAAAACGGGATTGATTCCAGAAGCCGCGCCCACGCCCACCTGCTGATTGCTCGCCTTCTGATCCTGCCGCCGCGACAACATCAGCTTAGGGTCAAAAGGCCCTTGATGTAATCCGGGCTTTGGAAATCCTGCTCGAAAGCGCGATGGACCTGCTCGAGCGCGTTATAGTGATGTGTCACCGAAGGCAGCACCTGGATTTCACCCTTGCTCACCAGCTTCAGAGCGCGACGGTACGTGGACGGTCTTCCGTCAGAGTCGAAGCCACCAGAAGCTCCGACGCCCGCCACTAACGCAGGCTCAAGATAGAGAACGTTCGCCAGTACTCCGATATCCCGCCCCTTGTGTCCCGTTCCATAAAGGAGCAGCGTCCCTTGCTTGCGCAGCAGCGCCGGTATTTGTTCAAACACAGCTCCGCTTCCGCAGCATTCAATCATGTAATGAACGCCTTCCCCATGAGTCATTTCGCGCACGGCATCTGTAAAGTTCGCGCGCGCCGCATTGATGGGCGTTCCCCCAAACCGGCTAACAAGATCAAGATTCTTCTGGCGCAGATCGCTCACCAGGATAAGTCCGTCAAACCGCCTGACATTGCGCAGATATTGCAAAAACAGCAGACCCGCGGGTCCTGCGCCATAGATCAAGATGTTGCGGATCCGTTCCTCGCCGTCAAGCGTATAACGCGCCGCCGCCCGCTCCGCGCGGTCGCTTGAGTGCAGCACGCACCCAACAGGCTCAACGAGCGCGCCTTGCCCCGCCGTCATGCCATCCTCAAGCTTGAGGCAATTCACAGCGGGCATGGCAATATATTCCGCCATCGCGCCCTGTAAACCAGTGATACCGTGCTCCGCATAAAACTGGCACTGGTGGGAATCGCCGGTCGCGCAATACGGGCAGAGTGGGAAGCGGTCCTGGCTGTGGCAGTTAAGGCCCTGGTCGCAAAGAACCCAGTCGCCAACCTTCAGGTCCTTCACTTCGCGTCCCGCTTCAGCAACCTCACCGCAAAACTCGTGTCCGAGAATTTGAGGTTGAACGTTGAGGGGGATCAGGCGGCCCTCGCCGTCCATATTGTAATTCGCGTGCCCTTGAAACAGGTGAAGGTCTGTTCCACATACGCCTACTGTCCGCACGCGGATCAGCGCATCGCGCGGCTTAACGGCGGGGTCTGTCACAGTGCGGACTGCTATCTTTCTTACGCCTTCGAGAACGGCTGCTTTCATATCAATGGAGATACATGGCTGGAGTTATAGCGGCGGCATCCTCGCCGCCGGTCTTTACCTTAAAAAATCAGGCCAATGGCTGCAAAGACCGCCCCACCAAATATATTGTCATTCCAGGGAAAAGCCACAGAGTTTTGTCTGCAAAACTTTGCGCTATAAACTACAATGCCCAGCGGCCAGAGGCCGCCACCACCGCGCGCAGACTCTGGAAGCCGGTTACCTTTCCAAATCGGATGTATCCAGCCGGCCTTCGCGGTTCATACGCGCGAACAGATCAAACGTCTCGCGGATGCCGGCTTCAAGCGGTGTTGAAGCTATTTCGCCCAGGTCGCGCGCAATCGCACTGGCCTCGATATCCGCGGCAATGGGCAGCTTTTTGCCTTCGGCGTGAATCAGCTTGCGCGCTCCCGGCGCCACCTTTTCGAGTGTCTCAATAAACTCATCCACTTTAACCACAGCGCCTCGCACTGCGTAGACACGCGCGCCGGGCAAATCAGCCTCCGCGCACCGAATAAAGTCCCGCGCGGTATCACGAACGTAGTGCAAGTCGATTCCGCCTGTGAAATGGATAGTATAAGGGCGACCCAACACCATCGACTTAATAGCCTTGGTCGGCTCCGAAGTCATTCCTTGATCGCGGCCCACCCCATATACGGCCCATGGGCGTAGCCCGGAGCTGGAGACGCTGTCGCTTGAGTAATAGACTTGTGCAGTGCCTTCGTTGCACAACTTAAAAACTCCGTAGTGTGTTCCGGGCCGTAGGGCGGCGCTTTCGACTACCGGACCTCCTCCATAGAACTCATCCGACCCGTACACAGCCACCGAGCTCGCGTAGACGACGCGCCGGACAAAATCTTTCCTGCGCTTCGCCGTTTCAAACACGTTCAGCGTTCCCATTACGTTCACTTTGCCGCCGAGCAGAGGGTTGGCCGCGCAAGCGGGCACCTGTAACGCTGCCAGATGTATGATGTGCGTGATTCCGTTTTCCGCCACCGCGCGGTCAAGCGCCTCAAACTCGGTGATGTCGCCAAGAATGAAATGCAGGCGTCGGAGATCGTCTGGTGTGAGGATTGCTTGCAGCCGGTGAGTGCCTGGATCAGAGTCAAAAATCCACGGATCGGCGTCCCGCTCAACCAGATTTTTGACAACCCATGAACCGATACATCCTTTGGCGCCGGTGATAAGAAATCGTGCACTCAAACCTGTAGCACCTCCCGTTATATGAGCCGTCAGGCAGCGCGCGGCTCTTTTTACTGTCGCCCAGACCCCGGTCATTGAAGGGTTTGGCGCGCCTGGAGGGATTCGAACCCCCGACCTACAGATTCGAAGTCTGCCGCTCTATCCAACTGAGCTACAGGCGCATATTTTGAATCAATGAGTTAGCACGAATAGAGGGAGCTTGGAACGTAAACTCGCGTCCATCCAGACCTCAAGGGTCCATTGTGCACGCCATCAGCAATTTCTTCAAGCTATCTGATTGAGATGAAAACACCCTCTCGTCTTTAGCGTCATAACTCGGGAGCCCCGCTACCAGGTTTATCGGCCTTCTTGAGGAGAATATGGCCGATTCCGTTACTGCTTTTGAAACCGAGGACGACACGGCTCGACAACTTCACCCGGCAGCGCGACCTCGAACCGAGGCGGGTTGTCGAGCAGCTTGCCGATGCTAGGTCCGCGAAGCTATCAACGGTCCGGCGAAAAAGGAACACTAGGTCAAAGTCCTCCCGCCCGATAATTTTCTCACAGGTGTAGACCGGCATGGGCTGGCCGTTACGAAACGGGCCACATGGTGCGCTTCACGAAAGGTAGCCAGGCCCTGAAGCTCAAGGCTGGCGAACACGTTCGTGTGATCGATTCCGATCCCAGCACTAATCTCGTTATAGTGAAAAGGGCGAACGGCAAGGCAGTGGGCTACGATCCACGCTGGCCCCAAGGGGTAACAGTTTATCAGGAGATGGAGCGCAGTTTTTCAGTAGGCGACCGCATTCAGTTCACGACCCCCATCGAGACAAACGGATCGCCAATAGCGAGCTTGGCACAATCAAGGAAATTCGGTTAGACGGAAGACTTTCGATGCAACTTGATTCAGGTCGAACAGTGGAATTCTCAATGCGGAAACATCCGCTTCTCGATTACGGCTATATGGTGACAAGCCACAGCAACCAGGATTTCACGGCAGATCGCGTCCTGGTGAATGTCGATACGCGCCAGGCCCGCGAGAATCTGCTCGTCAGCAATCGCATGACTTCGGCTATACCCTCTGAACGGCACCGATAAGCAAGCACTGGGGGTTTCAGAACGTAAAACCGGCTTCGACCGCGCCGCGTGGCTGTGTGCGATTCATTCCGCTCGGCCCGAACTCGAAGCCCGGTGTCGAATTCGTCGCCCAAACGACGGAAACATCTCCGCGGATGAAAAAACCGTGGTTTTGGTAAGTCGGGGTCAGTGTGAATGACCAGGCTCCACTCCCCGGGCCGTAGAGCAGGTTGACGGCCCCATTCGCCGTATTGCCTGTGCTCGAGATATATTCACCCCGGGCAGCCAGAGAGATGCCGTGCTTAAAGTTGTAATTCACCAATACCGCCCCACCTCTCGTCGATGCCCCCTGCGTAATGCCGATTTTTGCGTTCGTCGGCACATCAGTGTATTGGAAATACGGCTGAACCATCCAGGCTTCGTGACTATAGGTATAGATCACGTTGTAGATTTGGCTGTTGTTGAGCGCCACAGGAGTCGCCACGGAGCTGAATGCCGTTAGGCCCAAGTTTCCGCCGCCCACAAGCGCCAGCGTGTTGGCGGAGTTAAAGGCATAAGACAAGCTGCCGGTGAGCCAGGTGTATCGGTTGGAATAGAAGCCGTCGTTCCAGCTTAACGAGCCGCTGAACTTGCCCTTACTGTCATTGATTTGGATGCCTCGATTGATGGCATTCTCCTGGTTCCACAAGAGGCCGCGCTCGATATTCATATTTTCAAACGTGAACGTGTATTCGGCCCCGATCAACGTGGGTAGCTCCCCGATTTCCACCGAGAAGTTACCCTTAACGAGTTTCAGATATGCGGTCGGCAAAGGACCGTAGAGATCGCTGATCATGTTTTCCGTCGAAAGGAACGGGGTTCCGAGGGCGGGTATGTTGTAGGCGCCAGCTTGCACGTAAAACTGCCACCAGCCGGTGGTTTTCTGTAGAAAGACCTGTCCATTACTGAGGTCCCAGTGTGTCGATTGGTCTCCGGGGACCCAATTCCCCTGAGTCAAGCCCATGCCGCTGATGATCCCCGTGATCGCTACCTGTCCAAACGGGCCAGCGTTAAATGTGTGAGGAACAGCGGTTTGCAGGGGTGCAGTCATGGAAGGAGTGGGCAATGGTTGCGGAGCGGCGGGCGCAGCCGGAGTCTGCGGACTCGCGGGTGTTGCGGGGCTCGACCCAGCTTGGCTTTGGGCATTGAGCTTCAACACGCCTGCGGTAATCAATATCAAGATCGAGGCCAACACCGTAAGGCATATTCTTCGGATGTGTTTATCCATACAGCCACCTGTCCTTTGAAAATCCCTTCACTAGAGCGCCGGATGGCCGTCTACCTCCTCAACTCAGGCAATCTAATTGCGCAGTGCCGAACACAACCCTACCAACCGGCTGACGACTTGATCATCGCTGCAAGCCCGCCACGCAGGTTACGAAGGCGGCACGCCGTACTTCTCGCGCAGGGCAAGGTTCACTTCGAGCACATTGATCAGCCTTTCGCCAGCCAGGCCGTCCAGTGGCGAGTGGTGGTTCTGATCCAATATCTGTTGAATCTCACTGCGGACCGTTGCCGGATCGCGCTTTAAATCCGAAGCCCATTTTGTTGCGACGCGATCGAGTTGGTATTCTGCGTTCTCCATGGTAATGTTCGGGTCAAGACCGGAAGCCGATGTGGTGACCATATCTCCGGGAACATTCTGGAGAGCGACGTCGGGATGATCTTGCCGCCACATATCGAAAAAGATTGATTGAATATCGGTGCCTTGGCTTACGGGCTCGATTTTAGTCTGGGCCTTGCCGTTCGGCCCCGTGGTCGTAACGGCCGAGGGGAACTTGCCAGGATAGTCCTTCGAAAAGTTCTCAAAGAAGACTACAGCCAGATCCGTAGGCTGCGGGTTTGGCGTTGCCGGATTTGCCTTAATCCATTGTTTCACAAGCCCAGGATTAGCCTTCGCCCAGGACTGGACAAACGCAGCATGAGTGGGATCGGCAGTTATCCAGGCCTGGGCCAGCTCGTTATGCGCGTCTGCCCATTGTGCAACGATGTTGTGCTGGCCCTGATAACGGTCCTTCTGAAACCAGGCTTCAATGTCGGGCGCCACGAGCTGGCCGGCTTTCGGACCGCTGGCATATTTCACAATTGGGCCGAGCGTCGTAGCAATCCGGTTTCTCAGCGCGTAGTTCGACGCCGCAAGTGCTGAGGAGGTCGATGCGGACGCGTCATAAGACGCTGCTGAGGGGCGAGGCCAGAAGTATTCGTCCTTCGTAAAGGGTTGCGCGATAAGTTTCGAGCCTACGATTTTGCCGTCTGGCCCCCGCACCAAGCTGCCCGATGCCTGAGATGGAAAAAATATTCTTCCCATCAGCCAGAGTGCTCCAGGATAAATCCCGCAGACAAGAATGACGCTGACAACAAGAAGAAAGACGCTCTTCGATACGTATTGCTTCATCTTCATACCTCCGTAACGGGTGGCTTGCTTTCGAGGAGTTCTCCGAGCCTGTCATTCTGAGCGCAGGGAAGAATCTCTCCATTCCGGCTATCTTTACAAATGCAGGGATTCTTCGCTCGTTCTGAATGACACATCTCGTCCCTCGTGCTCAGTGCACCAGATGTAGGCCGACCATCACCAGGTCGATCAACTTGATTCCAATGAAAGGTACGACGACGCCTCCCAATCCCCAAACGAGAAGGTTTTTCCGCAGCAGAGCATCGGCGCCGAGCGGTTCATAGCGGACGCCTTTCAACGCCACCGGGATGAGCGCCGGAATAATCAAAGCGTTGAAGATTACCGCGGACAAAATGGCTGACGTGGGCGAATGCAGCCGCATGATGTCAATAGCCTTCAGCCACGGCAGCGTGCCGGCAAACATCGCAGGAATGATGGCAAAGTATTTGGCCACGTCGTTCGCGATTGAAAACGTCGTGAGGGCGCCTCGTGTCATCAATAGCTGCTTCCCGATTTCGACGACTTCGATCAGTTTCGTGGGATCGCTATCGAGGTCGACCATATTGGCGGCCTCTTTTGCTGCCTGGGTTCCAGCGTTCATGGCTAGAGCGACATCCGCCTGTGCAAGCGCCGGTGCATCGTTAGTGCCATCGCCCATCATGGCCACCATCTTGCCTTCTGCTTGTTGCTTGCGGATGTATTCGAGCTTATCGGCGGGCGTAGCCTGGGCCAGGAAATCATCTACGCCTGCCCTCTTGGCGATGGTTGCGGCGGTGAGACGATTATCGCCAGTGATCATGACCGTCCGCAGCCCCATCTTGCGAATGCACTCGAAACGTTGCGGCATGGCCGGCTTCAAAACATCTTCGAGAACGATCACGCCGGCAATGTTCGGGCCATCGGCCACCACGAGAGGCGTCGCTCCTTTTGAGGCCACGGAATCAACCAAGTCCTCAAGTCCCTCCGGGATAGGGCCGCCCAGGCGTGTTGCAAACATGATGATGGCGTCGGCCGCTCCCTTGCGGATGGACCGCCCTCCGGGAAGATCGATGCCGCTCATGCGCGTCTGCGCGGTGAAGGGTACAAACACAGCGTCGGGTTCCGTTTCCATTTCGATGCCTGAAGCCGCGACAATGCTCTTGCCTTCCGGCGTCTCATCAGCAGCAGAGGCCAGCGCCGCCAGCCGCGCGACTTCGTCCTTTGTGTGCCGCCCTACCGATAAAAACCCGGTTGCCTGGCGGTTGCCTATCGTAATCGTTCCCGTCTTATCGAGCAGCACTACATCGATATCGCCGGCCGTTTCAACGGCCCGGCCGCTTTTAGCAATGATATTGGCCTGCAACGCGCGATCCATGCCGGCGATGCCAATCGCCGCAAGGAGCGCTCCGATCGTGGTTGGAATGAGGCAAACCACCAGGGCAATAAGCGTTGGAATGTCGGTGCCCAGGCTCTTGATCGCTCCTGAAATGCCCAGATAGCTCCCCATATATTGCTCGGCATTCCACGCCATCGGCCACAGCGGGACGACGACAATCAGGAAGATGAGCGTAAAGGCGGAAAGAACCAGCGTGAGTGCAATCTCGTTTGGCGTGCGTTGGCGGATAGCACCTTCGACGAGGGCGATCATGCGGTCAAGAAACGTCTCGCCCGGTTCGGCGGTAATGCGGACCTCAATCTGGTCCGAGATCACTTTCGTGCCGCCTGTCACCCCGGAACGGTCTCCGCCCGATTCACGAATCACGGGGGCAGACTCACCCGTGATTGCCGACTCATCGACCGCGGCAATGCCGTCGATGATTTCTCCGTCGCTCGGGATCACCATGCCTGCTTCAACCACGACACGGTCGCCTGCCTTGAGCACGGTGGACGGCACCCTTTCGAGCTCGCCATCCCCCTCTCGAAGCCGGTAGGCTATTGTTTCGGCACGGGTCTTCCGCAGCGATTCCGCCTGCGCCTTGCCCCTGGCTTCGGCCAGCGCGGTGGCGAAATTGGCGAAGATCACGGTGAGGAACAGCCAGATGTCAAGCGCAATGAAATAGGAAATCGGCACGAGCTGAGGAGCTGTTGTGAACGCGTCACGGATCACATAGAGAAGAGTGAGAAAGGCGCCGAGCTCCACAACGAACATAACCGGATTCTTCCACTGAATGTCCGGGCGCAACATGCGGAAGGCTTCTTTCAACGCCTCCTTGCCCAGCTCAGGTGTCCACATAGCCTTGACCTTGGCTCGGTGTGGTGGCCTTGGACGCTCACCCGAGGGCATTGGTTCCTCTGCAATCGCGGCAAGCTTCACTTCGCTCGAAGATTCCATTTCGTTGGCTCCTTTATTGATAGGATCGTGGGCGGTTTTGTCCTCATCCTCCAAAAGGAATCGGCCCGAAGTGCTCTGCCACCGGACCCAGAGCCGCCGCCGGTAGGAAGAGGAGCGCACCGATAATCACAATCGTTCCAAATAGCAAGAAAGCAAAGGTCATTGTGTCGTCGCGCAAGGTTCCGGCGCCAAACGGGCTACTTTTCTTAATTCCCAGGAATGCCGCCATGGCGATGGGCGCAATGATGGGGAGATAGCGGCTGAAAAGCATGACTAGTCCGGCGGCAATGTCCCATTGGCGGGCGGTCGGCGCCGGGCTCGGATTATTGTTAAGCCCGTACGACACTGCCAGCCCATCAAACGCTGAACCGTTATTGGCAGAGGCAGAGGAGAACTGATACAGCATTTGTGAAAAGCCATGTGCTGCGGGGTTTGTTTCCGCCTTCAGACCCCAATTCGTTCCTGCAAAGAGGCCGGTCGGCATCAGAATCATCAGCGGATGCACAAGCAAGGCGATAATCGCCAGTTTCACTACACGAGCGTCGATCTTCTTGCCCAGATACTCGGGCGTTCGCCCCACCATCTGGCCGGCGATAAAGATACCGATAATTAAGAAAAGCAGCATATTGATCATGCCGACGCCTTTGCCGCCGTAGATGCAGTTCAGCCACATACCGACCATCGGAGACAGCGCGGCAATTGGGTTGAGGCTGTCGTGCTCAGCATTCACGGCGCCACACGTTACATCGACTGTCACTGCTGCGAACGTGGCGCCCGCGGGCGTTCCGAAGCGCAATTCCTTACCCTCGAGGTTTCCCAGATGCTGGTTAACCGGCAGCGAAGCAACCGCGGGAACATTTACAATCCGCTTGCCGCCCGGCGCGCTCGCGTCGGTGATCTCATAGGTCCTGGCTGCGTGGGCGGTCAAACCAGGATTGGGCTTCTGGGTGTCAAAATGGACCGACCAGACAATTGTGCCGATCATCAGCGCCATCATCACCGAGAAAATGACCCACGCATGGCGCATCTTCTTCAGCATCCGGCCGTACATGAGTACTAGAGAGAAAGGGAAAATCATCATGGCGAGCGTATTGAAAAAGTTAGAGAACGCGGTCGGATTCTCAAATGGGTGCGCCGAGTTCATGCCATAAAAGCCGCCTCCGTTCGTTCCAAGCATTTTCATGGATTCGAACGCGGCCACCGGTCCAACAACGATGATCTGCAGCTTGGGCTGTCCAGCACTTGTTGTGCCCATGGCCCCGGGCTCGAGCGTTGCCACCTGATAAGAGCTCTTGTAGGTCATGGGGCTGCCTTGCTGCAGGAACAGCAAGCCAAACAGGAAGGCGGTCGGCACGAACATGTAAACGAGGACCCGCCACATGTCGAGAAAGTAGTTGCCCATGGATTTATCGCTTCGCAAGGCGCGAATGATAGCGGTCAGTGCGCTTAAGCCGACAGCTGCCGAGAGGAAAAGCATGGTAATGCAGAAGAAAATTTGGCTGAAATTCGAGAAACTCACGTCGCCCGAATAGTGTTGCAAGTCGGTATTCGTCATGAACGACACGACGCTGTGAAAAATGGTTGTAGGCGCTAGCATTCCCAAGTGACGCGGGTTCAGCGGCATCCATGGCTGGAGCGAGAGAACGAGGAAGCCAAAAACGAATAGGAACGTGTTGAAGATGAGTAATGACACTGTATATTGCTTCCAGTTCTGGCTACCAAAGTCGAGGATCTTTTCGAACCATCGCAAGACAGGGAGAGGTCGATACTTGCCGTCCATAAGCCATGCCATGTATCGGCTCAGCGGTATGGCAACGAGAGTGGCCGTAACAAGTAAGGCAAGTGGAAGGAACCAAGTTTGAAGAAACATTTTGTCATCTCCTCCGGTAGCACCGGTCCGGCGTCTTTGCGGCTGCTGTGACGGCCGAAGAAACGGGACGCTACGCCTAGAAGCGTTCTGGCCGGATTAAAGCCGTGAACAAGTAGCCGAATAGAAAAATTGTTACAAGCACAGTTACGATAATCATGGATGTGACCTCATATTTTTTCGCATGCTTTCAGGAACAATAGGCACAAGCCCATTGAAAGCACCCCTAAAATGAACATCCCCGGTAGCCAGGTTTCGAGGTTCATAACGTACTCCTATGAGTCAGGTTTTCTTTAGATATGGTTACGCGTCGCTCCGAGCGGTTTGACCATCTGAGCATCACCGGAACCAGGCCGTGACAATGAGAAATGAAGCCCGCGGTGCGCCGGCGCTCTATGCTGGCATAAACTGCTTGGTGACCCAGGCTGTCTAGCCATTGCTTCAATTCCCTCGCCTTATTCATCCAACGACGCCTCTTCCCACCCACAATCACGAGCGAATGCGGTTTCAAAAACCGTTTCAGACCCTCTTTCCGGTTGCGGCAAAGAACTACCTCAACGCTGACTTCGTCCGCGTGCACTTCCGATTCATAAACCAGCGCTATCTGGTTGCGCTCAAGAAAATCCAATGACACAGGGGGCTTCTCGAGTGGAAAGTGAAACGGAACTTCGTGAACCGCCAAAAGAGTAATCCGAGCGCCCAAGTCTTTGACGAGCTTACCAGCCAGTCGCAGCGCTGCCTGTGTCCCTTCCCGATTCGTAGAGACGACCGTCACGCGGAGATTGTGATCCCAAGACAGCGCGAGCGACTGGCCGTGCTCAGCATGAAAATCATCGATCCTTGGCTTCTCCACCGAAACACTGTTCATTCCGTTGTTCATGGCCTGCTCCGAGTCGTATCGAACGGGAAAGCATCCGTTCGAATCATCAACTGATCTGAGTTTGCAAGAGCGGCCATAAGGACCGCATAAAGATCAAAAAAATATTTTTCTCCAGCCTTTATGCCTTCTTAATGTGCAGAGAGTTACACTAGCGAGTGAATCGCAGTGACGTCTGAGTTCTGCCCGCATCTGTACCTGTTTGATCTCCCCAAGTTTCGATTGACGTTCCATATTGTCCAGTCCATTCGGAGTTCAGACGCTGATTTCGCAAGAAAGCGGCGCCGTTGCGGGCCATCCCCCGTGCCAGCGGGGTAAATTTCGCCCCTCACCCACCGAAGGGAATCGGGCCGAAATGCTCGGCAATCGGACCGAGAGCCGCCACGGGCAGAAAGAGCAACGCCCCAATGATCACGATGGTTCCGAGTAGCAGACAGCCGAAGGTCAAGGTGTCAACGCGCAAGGTTCCGACGCCAAACGGACTGCTTTTCTTCATTCCCAGAAACGCCGCCATTGCAATCGGCGCGATGATCGGAAGGAAGCGGCTGAAGATGATAACTAGGCCCGCAGCAATATCCCACTGGCGTGAAGTCGGAGCGGGACTTGGATTATTGTTAAGCCCATAGGACACGCCCAAACCATCGAAGGCTGAGCCATTGTTGGCGGAGGCGGAAGAGAACTGATACATGATTTGCGAGAAGCCATGGGCACCCGGATTGCTCTCCGCCTTGAGGCCCCAATTCGTTCCTGCAAAGAGGCCGGTCGGCATCAGAATCATCAGCGGATGCACAAGCAAGGCGATAATCGCCAGCTTAATTACGCGGGCGTCGATCTTCTTGCCCAGGTACTCGGGTGTTCGCCCCACCATCTGGCCAGCGACAAAGATGCCAATAATTAAGAACAGCAGCATATTGATCATGCCGACGCCTTTGCCGCCGTAAATGCAGTTCAGCCACATGCCGACCATCGGCGAGAGCGCGGAGATCGGATTCAAACTGTCATGTTCAGCATTCACAGCGCCTGCAGTCACATCGACGGTCACCGCGGCATAAGTCGCCCCTGCCGATGTTCCGAAGCGCAATTCTTTACCCTCAAGATTTCCCAAATGCTGATCGACTGGCAACGAGGCCACAGCGGGAACGTTAAAAACGCGCTTACCTCCAGGGCTGCTTGCATCGGCAATTTGGTAAGTTCTGGCCGGGTGTGCCGTCAGACTCGGATTGGGCTTTAGCGTGTCGAAATAGATCGGCCACAAGATAGTGGCGATCATGAGCGCCATCATGACGCCGAAGATTACCCGGGCATGCTGCCGTTGTTTCAACATCCGGCCGTACATCAGCACGAGGGAAAAAGGGAAAATCATCATGGCGACCGTGTTAAAAAGATTTGCAAATGCGCTTGGGTTCTCGAATGGATGTGCTGAGTTCATGCCATAAAAGCCGCCTCCATTGGTCCCGAGCATCTTCATGGATTCGAACGCGGCGACAGGGCCAACCACAATCGTCTGCAGCTTCGAATGACCGTCAGGCAAGGTTCCCATCGCTCCCGGTTCGAGCGGCACCACCTGATAATCGCTCTTAAACGTCATTGGGCTACCTTGCTGCAAAAACAGCAGAGCGAAGAGGAAGGCGGCGGGCAGGAACAAATAAACGACCACCCGCCACATATCCAGAAAGAAATTACCAAGAGTTCGGTCGCTTCGTAGAGCGCGGATGATGGCGGTGAGTGCGCACAATCCGATTGACGCCGACAGAAAAAACATTGGAAAACAGAAAAAGAGCTGGCTGAAGTTGGAGAAACACACGTCGCCCGAATAATGCTGCAGGTCAGTGTTGGTGATAAACGACGCCACGGTGTGAAAAATTGTCGTGGGTGCAAGCATTCCCAGGTGCCGCGGATTGAGCGGCATCCAAGGCTGGAGCGAGAGAATGGCAAAGCCGAAAACGAAAAGCAATGTGTTAAATGTGAGCAAAGACACTGTGTACTGTTTCCAGTTTTGATCGGCGAAGTTGAGCCGTTTTTCGAACCACCGTAGGAACGGCAAAGGACGGTATTTCCCGTCCATGATCCACGTCAAGTAGCGGCTTAGCGGCAGAGCGATGATCGAAGCGATAACCAGGATCGCCGTTGGAAGGAACCAGGTTTGAAAGGACATTTTGTTATTTCCTCCGCAATTGCCTTTGCACTTCAGATTTGAGTTTGCGTGTGCAGGCATAAAGACCGCATAAGGATTGGCTAGAATAAGTTTTTTTCGGCTCGATGAAGGATTTTTATAGATCGAGTTCTATACTATGAGCAGCAGGATGGGCCAAACTTTGCTTGATGTGGATTGAGGTCGGGAAATGCCAGGAATAAGAGCTACATGGATGCTTCCTCGACTGGAATTCGGGAAGTTGTGGCTCCAGGGGCTGTCAAATTGGCTTCGAAAAGCCGGCGTGAAGGCTCGCGACCTGAAGGCGTTATGCTTGTGTCTTGCGGCGACGGCCCTTTGCACCTGGCTGGCGTTCCACGAAGGTTTGAATCTTGCTTCCAGTGGATTTCTCTATCTCGTCTTCGTTGTGTTAGCTGCGGTATATGGCGGCTTCTGGCAGGCGACCGCAACTTCGATTTTTGCCGTTGCTTGCCTAGACTTGTTTTTTGTTCCGCCGCAATTCACGTTTACCGTCAGCGACCCGCGAAATTGGGCGGCGCTTGGCGCGTTTGAATTCACCGCGTTAGTGGTCAGCCAGCTCTCACATCATGCGCAGATCAAAGCTTCTGAGGCCATCGCAGAGCGGCGTGACACGGAACGGTTGTACCAAATCTCCCGGCAGGTGTTGCTGCTCGATCGTTCCCGCGAACCAGGCCCGTGGATTCCTTCGCTGGTTTGCGAGGCTTTTGGCCTTGGGGGCGCGGTGTTGTTCGATGCGATTTCAGCGACGACGCATGCTAGCGGTACTCTTCCGACCGGAGCCGAGGAGCGCACGCGGGAGGCTTATTATTCAAATGCAGACCGGTTCGATGCGGACATGGCGGCATGGTTCTGTGTGCTGCGGCTCGGGGCCCGTCCGGTTGGCGGTCTTGGTTTGTGCGGTTGCAAGATGAGTCCCCTTGTGGCTACCGCACTGGCATCGTTGAGCGCTATTGCGATAGAACGAAAGCGGTCCTTCGAAAGGGAATTCCACGCCGAGGCAGCCCGCGAAGCTGAACAATTGCGCACGGCTGTGCTTGATGCTCTGGCGCATGAGTTTAAGACGCCGTTAGCAACTATTCTGACTGCAAGCTCCGGACTGCTTGCCGCCGGGAGTCTTTCTCCCAGTCAGGCTGAGCTTGCTGCCTTGATCGAAGAGGAGGCCGGCGAAATGAACGGTCTAGCGTCCAACCTTCTTCGGGCGGCTAAACTGGACGGCGTAGACTTCAAGCCAAAGCGGGAGCCTATTTTGCTTTCTAGCCTTATAGATCCCGCCATCAAAATCCTTCAGACGGAATTCGCTGCCGGTCGCTTCAGGGTGATTGTTTCCCGCGACGAAGCTGTTGTCATGATAGATCGCAAGCTCATCATCACGGCTCTCGCGCAAATTCTCGAGAATGCGATTAAGTATTCCGTTCCTGAATCGCCCATCGACGTTGAGGTCAAGCTGAAGGATGCAGAGGTCATTGTGAGTGTGCAGAACCAAGGACAAGGGATTGCGCCCACCGATCGCGAGCGGATTTTCGAACGGTTTTATCGCGGTCGCGGAACTGAACAACGTCCGCCCGGGACAGGCCTTGGACTCTCGATCGTCAAGAGAATTGTAGAGGCACATCACGGGCGCGTTTGGGTCGAAGGCAATCAGGATCGTGGAACAACTTTTTCGCTCGCCTTACCGGCCTTACTCAAAAAATGAATCCAACTGCTTCCGGCGGAAAGATACTGATTGTCGATGACGACACCCGGCTTCGGCGGGCGCTTAGCGGCTCGCTGCACAGCCTGGGCTTCGAAATCACCGAAAGCCCGAACGGGGAAGTCGCACTCAGAGAAACGAAGAACCAGAAGTTCGACGTCGTCCTGCTTGACATCAACATGCCCGGCATGGGCGGCATTGAGGCCTGCCGTGAGCTTCGCCGGTCAAATCCCCAGATTCAAATCCTCATGCTCACTGTCCGGGAAAACGAGGAAGACAAGGTCAAGGCGCTCGATGCCGGAGCAGACGATTATGTGACAAAGCCATTTTCCGTGCCGGAGCTAATGGCGCGGATTCGATCTGCAATTCGTCGAGCCGCTACGAAATCTGCTGAGGCCTCTGAAGTAATCTCAATCGGAGATATCGAACTTGATCCAGCGCGCCGTACGGTCCGCAAGGCAGGCGAGATCGTACGCTTGACGCCCAAAGAATTTGATCTGCTGTACTACTTGATGTCACATGCGGGGCTTCCAATCACTCATGCGAGACTCCTACACGCCGTTTGGGGCGCCGAATACGGTCAAGAGCGGGAATATCTCCGAACATTCATTCACGAGTTGAGGAAAAAGCTGGAAGACGATCCTGGATCTCCGCAGTATCTCCTCACCGAAGCATACGTGGGTTATCGCTTCAAGGAACGCGGCCACGGTAATGCTTCATAACCAGTGACGGATTACCGACGATACCGCCTTGCACGCCGTCCTGGAAACGCCGTCTCATTTCTCATTTATTTCCGTCCGGTAGTTTTTCCCAGCGCACAGTTATAGCTTGCATCCGTCGAGTCACCCAATAATATCCGTTTCCGCCGGGGCTTGACTTTCCAAATAGAAGCGATACAGTAAAGGCATCAATAAGGTAGTCCCGGCGGCCGCGCATGTTTCCCTGCTTTTCCTGATCAAAACGCCGGGCTGCATTTCATGCCATCTCCTGGATAGTTGAGTCATGCGGGTCTGGCCGGCGTTTACGAAATTGGCTCCCACCTGGTACTCGTCCGATGACTTAAAGGCTTAGGCAGGAGGATACCATGTTCCAGATGATTGATGAGGAACGGCCCACCCCTGAGGACCGCAAGGCATTCGTGTACAAAATCGGCGTCTTTGTGGCAGCCATGGGCGGGATCGGTGTTGTTATATATTTCCTGGTGACCTCGAATTATCTTAAAGGCTAATGCGCGACTGATGCGATGGGCGCGTGGTTCTAGGCGAATTGCTCGTGTACGAGGCGCATGGCGTCTTCTCGTGTTTGTATTCTGCCTTCGAGTTGCGCGTCTTCGACAGCCCTCAGTATTTGCTTGAATCGCGGCCCTGGCGTGTAGCCTTCGGAGATCAGGTCGTCCCCGCGCAGCAGAGGTTTTGCCTTGATGATCTCGGGCGGGATTTCCGCGAGGATTTGTTGAGCGAGACGGTAATTCTCCAAATTTCCGTGGCTCGCCAGGCAGTCGAGGCGATGCAGTTCCAGGTGTTCGTCGAACCCTGCCATGCGCACGAAACGCAGTTGTGTGGACCGGCGCATTTGGGGCAAATCTTTGAATCGCAGGTGATTGGCCACCAGCGCCGCTAGTTGCGCAATCTGCCGGGCAGGAAGCCGCAGACGCGAGCCTATTTCTTCCACCATTTTGGCGCCCACCTCGGCATGTCCGTCAAACCGGATGCGCTCCTTTACTGAAAACGTCGGTGGCTTCCCAACATCGTGGAGAAGCACGCTCAATGCCAGCGTTGGGCTCGGATTAACCATTCCTTCCAGCATCATCAGCGTATGAGTCCAAACGTCGCCTTCCGGGTGAAACTGCGGCGGTTGCTCAACCCCTTGCATGGCTTTGATTTCCGGAAGAATGACGGCAAGCAATCCTGTCTCATCCAGCAATTCAAATCCTCGCCTCGCCTCGCCTTCAGTGAGGATTTTCAATAGCTCGTCCCGCACCCGTTCATAACTCACGTTGGCGATGAGGCTGCGCTGCTCTTGAATCGCCGCGAGCAGCCCGGGGTCGAGAGCAAAGCCGAAGCGTGCCGCGAAGCGCACCGCGCGCAACATGCGTAAATGGTCTTCGCGGAACCTATCGGGCGGCAGACCGATAGTGCGAATGCGCCGCGCCTGAATGTCCGCCCGTCCTCCTACAAAATCGATCACCCGATTCTCAAGCGGATCGAAGAGCAGGCCGTTTATAGTGAAGTCGCGCCGGCGCACGTCTTCTTCGGCTGACTGGGTGTAGCGCACTTCAACCGGATGGCGGCCGTCGGAATAGTCGCCGTCGCTGCGGAAAGTAGCTACTTCAACTACACCCTCCTCGCACGGAATCATCGCCACTCCAAATCGCGCGCCCACCATTACGCTTTCGGGAAAAAGCGCCTGAACCTCGTCCGGCCGCGCGCTTGTCGCCACGTCATAGTCCTTAGGCTCGCGGCCCATGACCATGTCACGCACACAACCCCCCACAAAATAGGCCTGCTGGTTAGCCTCTCGTAAACGAGTGAGCACTTGAGTGGCGGCCTCGTGTTTGGGGTCCATGAATTTATTACACTCGAAAGCCCTCGACGGTGCAAGGCTCCTTTCCTGCAGCCCAAGGGGGCCGCGGCAACCATTGTAATCCAACGGAGTTCCTCTGGCGCCGCCAGGGAGTCTTATTTGAAGGGCAGAGACTAACTTTTGAAACTCTGTGGTCTTTTAGCGGTTCCAACGAGTTTAAGTATAGTTTAATATTAAAATATATATTAATAAAGTAATATAGAACCTGGTAATTATCTTGACTGAATCACAAGGAAACTGTCGTTCGCCCGGGATTATCGGGTTTGTTGTGGAATCCAGCCAGCTCCGTTTCACCATCAATAACGCCGAGGCCGGGAAGTCCGGACTCAGCGTTAGTTCGAAGCTTTTGAGTTTAGCCAAGGAAGTGAAAGATTAGACGCAGTCATTTACTTGCTGCCGTGGCCCCTTGCAGGCCTTGACCACTGGTTCTGTAGCACAGAGTTTCGTTTTTAAACTCTGCGGTTTTTGCCAAAATTGAAATTCAAAATTTGAAAGATTACCGCTACAGTATCAACCGCTGCCGCCGCTTTCAGGAGAAGAAAAAGGGATGCCTTCATTTCGCAATATTTCGATAAAAGGGAAGCTCCAAGTCATCATTTTGTTGACTTCGTGCACCGCGCTGCTGGTTGCTTGTATCGCACTTTTTCTCAATGTCAATCATCTGTTGCACACCCGTATGAGAGATGACGTCTCGATTCTGGCCAAAGTAATCGCA
Source organism: Terriglobia bacterium (assembly GCA_035945615.1). Classification (GTDB taxonomy): domain Bacteria; phylum Acidobacteriota; class Terriglobia; order UBA7540; family UBA7540; genus RH2-MAG17b. The sequence continues at coordinate 4,244 of DASZAA010000002.1, read as the reverse complement.
TCGAACAGCACTGCATCGCTATCCTTTAATGACGCCAGCGCTGCGACAGACGTACTGGCGAGCCTCCGTGCGTTGCCCCACGTTGTAGCTGCCTGTGTTTATCGAGCCGACGGCAAGGTGTTTGCCACCTATTCACGCGGGGGTTCGCTCGCATCATTTCAGCCGCCCCCGGCAAGGTCCAACGAGATGATGTTCACTTCTCACAACATAATCCTGTTCGCTCCTATCATTCTGGACAACCAGAAAATCGGAACCCTCTACCTCAAAGCGGACCTTGCAGAGCTCCATTCCGTGGCATTGCGTTACCTCGAAATCGTAGTTTTGGTCTTGCTGGGAGCTTTGCTTCTAGCATTCGTAATCGGCTCAAAAATGCAGCAATTGATCTCCGGGCCAGTTTTGGAACTGGTAGGAACTGCCAAGGCGATCTCTGAGGAGAAGGATTATTCCATTCGCGCGCGCAAGACCACGGGCGATGAGCTAGGCCATCTCATGGATGGGTTTAACGAAATGTTGGATCAGATCGAGCGGAGTGACCGGGAACTGAAAGAGTACCATGAGCACCTGGAAGAGGAAGTGGAACGGCGCACCGCGGAGCTGAAGACCCTGAACGCGGAATTGATTCGTGCCAAGGACAAAGCAGAGGGAGGGAACCGGGCCAAAAGTGAATTTCTTGCCAATATGAGCCACGAAATCCGCACGCCGATGAACGGCGTGATCGGAATGACCGAACTCGCCCTCGATACGGAGTTGAGCCCCGAAGCGCGCGGCTATCTCAGCGTCGTAAAATCTTCAGCCGATTCGTTGCTGAATATTATTAATGACATTCTGGACTTTTCGAAGATTGAGGCGGGAAAGCTTGCCCTGGACCTGGTCGATTTTGATTTGAGAGATACCGTTGGCGAGGGACTCCGGTCAGTCAGCGTGAGGGCAGATCAAAAAGGGCTCGAGTTGGCCTTGGAAATCAACCCTTATCTGCCAGAGGTTCTTTTTGGCGATCCCGGCCGCCTGCGGCAGATCATCGTAAACCTCGTCGGCAACGCCGTTAAATTTACCGAGCGCGGGGAAGTGGTGGTGCGGGCCTTCGAGGATTCCCGCGACAAACATCGCGTTACGATACATTTTACCGTCACTGACACGGGTATCGGGATTCCTCTTGAAAAACAAAGCGCCATTTTTCAATCCTTCACTCAGGCCGATGGGTCCACCACGCGCAAGTATGGAGGCACCGGGCTCGGGCTCACCATTTCCCGGCAGTTAGTGGAGTTGATGGGCGGCCAGATTTGGGTCGAAAGCTCGGTGGGGAAGGGAAGCACGTTCCATTTCACAGCGGTGTTTGCGATTGGGAAAAAGGACGCTTTGCAGGCCCCTGCCGCCACTGAATCGGTCGATCTGCGGGGCGTGCCAGTGCTGGTGGTGGACGATAACCTCACCAACCGCGCCATCCTTGACAAAATCCTTACGCGCTGGGAAATGAAAACGACGTTGGTTCCAAGCGCGCAGGAAGCGATTGAACAATTGGAGCGCGCCCTACATGAAAACACGCCCTTCAATCTGATCCTGTTGGATGTGTGCATGCCTGAAATGGATGGGTTCGATTTGGTAAAACGAATCCGCGAATACCCGGATTTGGAGAATATTACGATCATGATGCTGAGTTCGTCCGGCTTGAGGGGCGATGCCATCCGCTGCCGCGAGCTGCACGTGGCAGCCTATCTTACAAAACCTGTCGGGCAAAAAGAGCTGCACGACGCTGTAGTTTCCGTCCTGGCAGGCAAAAAACGCCAGGAAGCTGAGACCAGCCTTGTCACACGCCATACGCTTCGTCCCCTTCGCCGGCCCCGCTCAGGCCTGTGCGTTTTGCTGACCGAAGATAACCTGGTAAACCAGAAGCTTGCCGTGAAGCTGCTGGAAAAACAGGGACACACGGTGGTGGTGGCCAATAACGGGCGCGAGGCGCTTGCCGCTCTGGATAAGGAAAAGTTTGACCTCGTCTTGATGGATGTTCAAATGCCGGTGATGGGCGGGTTTGAAGCCACGGGGGCGATCCGCGAGCGGGAAAAAGCTACGGGCGCCCACATGCCCATCATTGCCATGACCGCGCACGCGATGAAAGGCGACCGCGAGAAGTGCCTGGAAGCCGGAATGGATGGTTACGTCTCGAAGCCCATTAATGTGCAAGACCTGCTGGATGCGATTGGCGCGCTGCTGCCTTCTGCCGCCCCGTCGGAAACGCAGGAGATCAAATAGCCGGAGGAGATGGGCAGAAAAGCACAAAAAATTGCGGTATGAATATCAAGATTGATCCGGCAGAAATACCGCAACGCACTCCGTCGGAAACGCGGGCAGCGCCCCTCACCCGGCTCGCTCCGCTCGCCACCCTCTCCCGCGGGGAGAGGGCAAAAGGCCAGGATTCGCCCCCCTCCTGGCGGGAGAGGGGGAGCGTCCCGAGGAACTTGGCACCGGAGCAAACTTGATAATCATGAATCACGGAACGAACCCAAGAAGTCATTTAGAATCAGCGTTTCTAATGAAACTGTCCTATTTGTCTCAAAAGTCTCATGGCGGAGCGATGGGTTTGCGCTAACAAGAGTGGACGAAGATTAGTAAATCAGCTTCAGTGAAAATTGCAGTTGGCGGGAAGGCCCTGCAGTGTGATTGATGAATCCAAAACCGGAACCGCGAACGATATTCGCGGGCAATCCGAAGTTGGTCAGATTGAAGACGTTGAAAAACTCCGACCGGAATTCAAGCGTCATGGCTTCCGTCCCGTTGCGTCTGCCGAACGCAGTGTCTTTGATCAGCGCTACGTCGTAATCTTGAAATCCTGGTCCCCGGAAGGTGTTCCGTCCAAGCGTTCCAAAGCTGCCCTGATTAGGTCCGCTCCCGCCGGGAACCTCGATAGGAATTTGGAAAAAAGTAGAATTCTGTGATCCGAGACCAAAATAGTCTTCCTCGACCGGGCGGGAAGTGGAGAGCACGGGGTCACCGGTTTGGTCGGGGCGGTCCGCCCCATTTGATCCGGCGCCGGTCTGCTGCACGCCGGAGAAGACAGAGAAGGGCGGTCCGCTGGTGAGGGTTGAGATGTTCAGGAATTGCCAGCCTGAAGTGAATTTCCTGCCCAAGTGATTCCGTAAAAAGCTCACGCGCTCTAGCTCAAGGTTCTGGATGGCGCTGAAGCTCAGGACGTGAGTCAGGTCGAAAGTCGAAGGGCCTTCTTCGGCGCCCGGATTTTGCGGATTCTGCGGAGGGGCCTGGAGAATTGTTCCTTGGGTGGGAACGCCGGAAGCCGCCATGGCCGAGCTTGTGTCGTCCAGAGCTTTGCTGTAGGTGTAGCTGATCTGGAAGCCCAGTCCCCATCGGGGCGAAGTCTTGGCGGCCGAGAATTGCAGAGCATTATAAGATGAATGAGATCCAGTGGACATCAGGTTCTCGGGACCATATCCTCCGATGGCCTGTCCCGCCGGGTTGAAATCCGTGAATGGAGCAAACGCGGGACTCGCGCCCAGGTAGCTGTTGGGGAACACGATGCTCGCAAGGTGCACTCCAACTGTGCCTACATAAGATGCGCTCAGGGAAACGTCGTGGAAATCATGCTCCAGGCGGGCGGTGTAGGTTGCGATGTAGCCGTTCTTGAAATCAAGCGAGATGCCGCTGATCGAAATGGGTTCAACGGCTGCGCCTGGCGTCAGGGCCGCGACACCTTGCTCATAGCGGCTGATATCCAGGGTGGTGTTGGGCGGCACGCTCAGGGAGGAATTCGAAGTGAACACCGGCGAGCCTTGCAGGGTATAAAGCGGGGGCAGGCTGATGGACGGCGGTCCATTGACGAATGGCACCGGCGCGCCGCGCGAGGCGGCGATGAACGGCACGATCACAATGGGGAAACCGCCGGTCAAAAAATTGTCTTGATAAAGGTTAGGCAAGATCGTAGTAATGGCCGCGCCGGCGCTGAAGATAGTCTGCTTTGCGGTACGCCACTCCAGATTCAGGCGAGGTCCCCAGCCACCCCAGTCGGTTCTATAACGGTCCGGCGGTTGAGGATAGAAAACAAATTCTTCGTTGACCCCTTGCTCCCAAGCGGGCGCGGGCTTTCCATCCGGCCCGAGAAAGACGGGCCCCGAAGTCAGGTGATAAGTCTCGCGGATGGGCGTGCCCACCTCGTAGCGCACGCCGTAGTTCACGGTGAAAGAAGGCCGTGCGTGCCAGCTATCCTGAAAGTAAAAATTGTATTCGTCGCGATGAAT
>DASZAA010000001.1:0-5916 GCA_035945615.1 Terriglobia bacterium | reverse complement strand
GCGGCGTCGCTCTTGATCGTTGCGGTTACTCTGCTTGCCTGCTACATTCCCGCGCGGCGGGCGACCAAGGTCGACCCAATGGTGGCGCTGCGTCACGAGTAACATTATGTTCTATACGGAGCGCCATAAGTCGGCGACGATCATTGGCTGTAGCGGCGGCCTCTGGCCGCCGGATTTTAATAGTAAAAACCGGCAGCCAGAGGCTGCCGCTACAAAATCAGGCGCCGCCGACCTATGGCGTCGAGTATAGGAACGGATTAAGGTGCTTTGCTTAAAGATGTTGTTCTGGCGGCGCAAGCGGACGCAAGCCGACTTTTCGGAAGAACTCCAGGCGCACCTGGCGCTCGAAGCCGACCGGCTGCGTGAAGAGGGCGTGAGCGAAGAGGAGGCTTCGACGATGGCGCAGCGGAATCTAGGCAACATCACCCAAACCAAAGAGCGATTTTACGAGTCGCACCGCTGGCTCTGGCTGGATACTCTCCTCCAAGACCTTCGCTTTGGTCTGCGACAGTTGCGCCGCAATCCGGGGTTTACGGCGGTTGCTGTCATTACGCTGGCTCTTGGCATAGGGGCAAATACGGCGATCTTCAGTCTGATCGACGCCCTGATGCTCCGCTCGATGCCCGTGCGCAACCCGGCGCAGCTTGTCGTGCTTCGCTGGAGCGGGCATAAATCGCCCGGGTTTTACGGGTATAGCTCTTTTGGCGATTGCTCGACTAATATGAGAACGGCCGGCGCGAGCGGCTGCTCGTTCTCTTTTCCGTTTTTCGAAAAACTACAAGCCAAGAACGCCGGCTTCTCATCGCTAACCGCTTTCGCCGGGCCAGCGGAGCTCGACCTCAGCGGCAACGGACCTGCAAGCATTGCGCGAGGCGAATTCGTCTCCGGCGATTATTTCTCCACATTGGGTGTCCGCAGTGCGGTGGGCCGAACGATTATCCCCGCAGACGATTTTCCCGGCGCGTCACCAGTAGTTGTTCTCAGCTACGCATATTGGCAAAAAGCATTTGGAGGCGAGCGAAGCGCCGTTGGTCGCACGATCAATCTGAACAATGTTCCATTTACGATTGTAGGTGTCGCCTCGCGCTCATTCACCCGCCTTTCGCCGGGCAAGATGCAGGATTTCTGGCTCCCAATTGCCATGCTCCCGCGGCTTGGCATTCCCTGGGCACAAGATATTCACAAGCCCACCAGCTGGTGGGTTGTGATCGTCGGACGGCTCAAGCCGGGTGTTTCCCGCGCCCGTGCACAAGCCGCGGCCAATCTGCTGTTCCGCAATGAACTGCTCCATGGCGCCAAACCGCTTTCTAAGCCGGCCGACTCCGTGGCGCTGACGCTTGTGCCCGCACAGAAGGGCCTTAGCGGGATTCGTGGGCAGTTTTCGACACAGCTTTACGTTTTGATGTTTGCCGTCGGCTTTATCCTGCTGATTACGTGCGCCAACGTCGCGGGTCTGCTGCTCGCGCGGGCGGCGGCGCGAACCAAGGAAATGGCCGTGCGTCTCGCGATCGGCGCGGGGCGAGCGCGAATCTGGCGCCAGCTTCTCACCGAGAGCCTGCTGCTTTCGCTCACCGGCGGCGCTCTCGGAGTGGTGTTCGCCTATTGGGGAGTGCGGGTCATCACGGGCTTGATTTCCACGCATAATTCACCCACCTTCCGCGTCGCGCCCGATGGACGTATCCTGGTATTCACCATTGCAATTTCGCTGATTACCGGAATTCTTTTCGGCTTGGCGCCGGCGCTCCGCAGCACGCATCTCGACCTGACGCCAGCGCTGAAAGAGAGCGCGTCGTCAACGCCGGGGAGTAGAACGCCGCGCTCGCACAAGATTTCCTTCGGCGACACTCTCGTCGTTTTGCAAGTGGGACTTTCGATTGTGGTGCTCGCGGGCGCGGGACTCCTGGTACGCACTCTGGAAAATCTACGAACCGTGAATCCGGGCTTCGACACGCACAACATTTTGTTGTTCGGATTGGACCCAACGCTCGCGGGCTATAAAGATACGCAAATCCAGAGCCTTTACCGGAATCTCCAGGAGCAGCTCGCGGCGATTCCCGGCGTAATTTCCGTGAGTTACTCTTCGGATGCGCTGCTCAGCGGCAGCTTGTGGACAACCGGTCGTCACTTAGTCGGGATGCCCGAAAAGAAATCGCTCCAGGTCGATGCGTTGACGACGGGTCCCGGTTTTTTCCGGACGCTGCGCATTCCGCTGCTCGAAGGCCGCGCCTTCACGAGCGCGGATTTCGAGCAGGCGGCAAAGGCTAAAGCAGCATCGAATCCCGCTGGACAATCAACATCTTCGAAAGTTCAACCTGCCCGCGCCACGGCGCCCATTCCGGTGCTCGTGAACACGGCGTTTGTACGCACGGACCTTCACAACAAGAATCCGCTGGGCAAGCTGCTTGCTAAGAATACGGGCCCTTGGGACGCTGGAAAGCCCCCCGAGCCAGACTGGGAAATCATCGGGGTAGTCGGGGATACAAGGTACAGCAGCTTGCGGCGGGAAGTTCACCCGGCCGTCTTCATCCCGCAAGTCGGCGGCGGAGCGCGCTTCGAGATGCGAACGGCGGGAAATCCTAAAGCTCTGATCAGCGCCGTGCGCAGCGCGGTCAAACGAGTGAATAGCCGTCTGCCGCTGTTTGATATTTCCACACAGTCCCAGACCATTGACGACCTGCTGATGCGGGAGAGGTTGGTGGCACGCTTGGGAACGTTTTTCGGAGCGCTCGCGCTGCTGCTGGCGTGCATCGGGTTGTACGGGCTGCTCGCTTACGAAGTGGTGAGGCGCACGCACGAGCTTGGAATTCGCGTGGCGCTAGGAGCACAAAAAAAAGATGTGCTGAGGCATGTCCTCGGTCGCGGGATGATTCTTGCGCTGGTCGGCGCCGCAATCGGAATCGGCGCCGCGCTGGGCCTGAACCGTTTTTTAACGAGCCTCCTTTATAACGTTAAAGCAACCGACCCACTGACGTTTGCTGCTGTATCGCTGATCCTGCTCGGAGTAGCTCTGCTTGCCTGCTACATTCCCGCGCAGCGAGCGACGAAAGTCGATCCAATGGTAGCCTTGAGACACGAATGACATTTATGCTCTCGGAGCGGATTACGGTGCTTTGCTTGCGGATAAAGATGCTGTTCCGGCGGCGCAAGCGAACGCAAGCCGACTTTTCGGAAGAACTTCAGGCGCACCTGGCGCTCGAAGCCGACCGGCTGCGGGGAGAGGGCATGAACGAAAAGGAGGCCTCGGCAATGGCGCAGCGGAATCTAGGCAACATCACCAAAACCAAAGAGCAATTTTACGAATCACACCGGTGGCTCTGGCTGGATACTCTCCTCCAAGACCTACGCTACGGGCTGCGCACTCTGCGGCGCAGCCCCGGCCTGACGGCCATCGCGGTTCTATCACTGGCGCTCGGCATCGGCGCCAACACCGCCATCTTCAGCTTGATGAATGCCGTCATGCTGCGCGAACTGCCGGTCAATAAGCCGAACCAACTTGTCCTGCTTGGAGATGGAAGAGCCGGAGGCAGCACCGATGACTTCGCCAACACTCGCCTATATTCCTATCTCTTCTATCACGACTTGCGACAAAAGAACCAGGTTTTCTCCAAGGTAAGCGCCGTGCTGAGCCTGATGTTTGGGAAGATGCACGGCGCGGTAGGTGGAAGCGCCAATCTGGAACAGATGGACGTTCAACTGGTCTCCGGAGCCTATTTCCCCATGCTGGGCGTGAACCCTATCCTGGGACGCGCCTTTACTGAAGCTGATGACGAGCCTGCCGGTGGCCACCCTATAGCCATAATCAGCTATTCCTGGTGGGAGCGCCGCTTCGCGCGCGATCCCGCTATCTTGGGGAAAACAGTCAGGCTGGGTTCGACCATTTACACCATTATTGGCGTCACGCCGCCGGAGTTTTTCGGCACGACGGTAGGCCAATCGCCCGATCTCTGGATTCCGCTATCGATGGAAAAGCAGGTCTCGCCCGGCTGGAATGGCCTAGATGACAAATGGTTTGAGTCCCTCTACGTCCTCGGCCGTCTCAAGCCCGGCGTCACCGTTGCGCAAGCCGAGGCCAATGTGAATCTGCTTGCCCGGCAGATCTGGCATGGATTCAAGGGCCCTGTCCTTACCTCGGATGAGCAGCAAACGCTTGAGCACGCCCACATCGAGCTGACCCCGGCGGCGCGAGGGCTTTCGCGCCTCCGCTCAAGGTATTCGCTGCCTTTACAAATCCTGATGATTATTGTCGGGCTTGTGCTTCTGATCGCCTGCGCCAACATCGCTAATCTACTGCTTGCTCGTGCCACCACCCGTCAGCGGGAAATCGCAGTGCGCATGGCAATTGGCGCCGGGCGGGCGCGGTTGATCCGGCAGATGCTCACCGAAAGCCTGCTGATAGCTTTCTTCGGCGGCGCGCTAGGGATTGTTTTAGCCTGGTGGGCAAGCGAGGGGCTGCTGGCGATGGTTTCCGCTGGCCCGCAACCTCTACCGTTGAATGTTGCGCCTGACGCTCGCGTGCTCATTTTCACCTTTGTGGTCACGGTCTTTACCTCCCTCCTCTTTGGAACCATCCCGGCTCTGCGAGCTACCCGCATCGACCTGACTCCGGCGCTCAAGGAAGGAAGAGGCGCGGCTTCTGTCACGGGCCGCAACTCGCTCTCCAAAGCATTGATTGTCTCTCAGGTGGCGCTCTCGCTTGTACTTCTGATCGGCGCCGGGCTTTTTTTGCGCACGCTTGTAAATCTCTCCAATGTAAACACCGGATTCAATAAGGAAAATGTCCTTTTGTTTGGGATCGATCCTGCTGACGTAGGCTACAAAGAGGACGCGCGTCTGGTGAGCCTCTATCAGCAGATTGAGCAGCGAGTGAGCACCGAGCCGGGCGTACGCGCCGCCAGCATTTCGTTCTTCACCTTCAATCAGGGGGCATGGGACGGCTCGGTCGTGGTAGAAGGACGCCCGCAGGTCTCCGGAATCGATAATGACGTGATAATGAACGTCGTCGGCCCGAGCTATTTCACTACCATGGGCATTCCCTTGCTGACCGGCCGCGTGTTTGACCTGCATGACACTGCAAATTCTCCCAAGGTCGCCATCATCAACCAAACGATGGCGCGGGAGTTTTTCCCTGGCGGCTCGCCCATCGGCCGCAGGTTCGGCCTCGATCCAAAGCACAGCGCGGATATTGAAGTGGTGGGCGTGGTAGAAGACGCAAAATACCTGAGCGTACAGGAAAAGCAGTGGTCCGCGGCCTATTATCCCTACACTCAGCGACCTGCGTATTACAACGACTTTGAAGTCCGCTATTCGGGTGATTCCGGCGCCATCATCGCGGAGGTTCGCCGCGCTGTTGGCGAAGTGGACCGGCGTCTCCCTATCTCATATCGGAACACGCTCACCCAGCAGGTGGATCAGTCCGTTGCCAGTCAAACCTTGGTCGCCCGGCTTTCGGCGTTTTTCGGTTTGCTGGCCGTGTTTCTAGCTTGCATCGGCATCTACGGCCTTATGTCCTATGCCGTCACCCGGCGAACGAGCGAGATCGGCATCCGTGTGGCGCTAGGGGCCGGACGCTCAAACGTGCTTTGGATGGTGATACGCGAGAGCCTTGCTTTGGTGGTGATCGGGCTGGCCGTCGGGCTGCCCGTGGCGCTCGCCGCAGACCGACTAGTCTCAAGAATGCTCTTCGGTCTCAAGCCGGCTGATCCTTTCTGCATTGCAGGCGCGGGCCTCATTCTACTGGCGTTTGCCGCGCTCGCCGGCTACCTCCCTGCTCGGCGGGCCGCAAAGGTCGACCCGATGATTGCCCTGCGCTACGAATAAAGCAGTAACTATACAGAGCGCCATAAGTCGGCGACGATCATTGGTTGTAGCGGCGGGCAAAGCCTGTAAGGGGGCCGCCGGATTTTAATAGTAAAGACC